>PANR01000045.1 GCA_002707695.1 Legionellaceae bacterium | reverse complement strand
TTGTGAAAAATTTTTCTTGATATAAAAAACCAAACCAACCGGTGCGTCAAAAAATTTATAGTTCGACTGCCATTGCGCTTGCCGGCGATCATGATCATCACGCTCAATACTCAAGGCCTCATACAACGCAGCTCCGCAAGCTCTTGCGCGATCCCAGTAGGGTTCCCCCATGCTGTTATCGATATGTGAAAAATCGGGCTTCACTGGCTCACCAGATTGATCAAGTTTAATAAGCGCTTCGCCAAGCTGGGCTTTTGCCTTACCGGTGACGATTGCGATATGCCAAGGCTGAGTGTTTTTATTAGAAGGTGCGTGCAAAGCAGACTTGAGGATAAGCTCAACGAGCTTTTTATCAAGCGACTTATCAAGAAAAGCGCGGCAAGCACGTCTGGCTTTAATTGCCGCCAAAATATCCATTAGCCTGCCTGTCTTTCTTTCATTTCTTCAATGGTTTTGCAGTCAATGCATAACACGGCTGTTGGACGTGCCTCTAAACGACGCACACCAATCTCAACACCGCATGCTTCACAATAACCATATTCACCATCATCGATTAACTGCAGTGATTCATCAATTTTTTTAATGAGCTTTCGTTCACGATCACGGGTACGCAACTCAAGACTAAACTCTTCTTCGAGTGATGCACGATCATTCAAATCGGGCAAGTTTGCTGAATCATCTTGCATGTAATGCATGGTACCATCAACTTTCTCACGCAACTGCGCTTTATACGCTAACAAAATGCGCTGAAAATGTGCTGTCATTTCCGGGCCCATGTAATCATCATGAGAAACATCGCTTAACGGTTTAATGCTTGGCTTATCTAATGACGAAAATTCAGCAATAGCTAATTTGGTTTTAGCAGATCGCTTTGCCGCCGATTTTTTTGCAGGCGGTTTGGCTGCTGCGCGTTTTGTCAAAGACGTTACTGTCGCTGTTTTTTTAGCTGTCGATTTCTTAGCAGTTGTTTTTTTCGTTGGCTTTTTGGTGGCAACTTTTTTCCGGGCTACCGTTTTTTTAGTTGCGCTTTTTTTAGTTGGAGATTTCTTTTTTTTCATTACGCTCTTCTTAGTTGTAGATTTTTTTACAGCGGCTTTTTTCTTCGCTACCGTTTTTTTCACGGCAGTTTTTTTGGCGGCCTTTTTCTTAGTCGCTGCTTTTTTAACAAGTTTCTTTTTGCTAGGTGATTTTTTCACAGACTTTTTCTTGGTCGCCACTTTCTTAACAACTTTCTTTTTAGCTGTTGTTTTGGTTGCTGTTTTTCGTTTACTCGTTGATTTCTTTTTTGCTGGCATCGTTATTCACTCCTTTAGTACTCCATGTCCATTACACTTAACGAATAGCATGTTGAGTACTCGTTAAGAAATCCATTTAGCGCGATTGTCTCGTTAATCACTAACAGTCGCGCATTTATACAGAAAAGGCAAGTACCGCGCAAGTTGCTAGAAAAATTTAATATCGAGCAAGTGTTGCGCGCACCTGTCCAGCTAAATCGAGGTGAGCAGAAACATCTGAAAATCCCTTTTCTCTCAGATAGTTAGCCAGCTTTTCACCCTGTTGGTTGCCGTGCTCCAACAATAACCAACCATCTTTGTGCAAAAAACTTCCTGCTTGCTCGGCGATAATAAACAGATCAGCAAACCCTTCGTCGTCTGCAACAAGCGCGCTCTGCGGCTCAAACAGCAAGCCATCACTCTGCAAATGCGCATCCATTGGGTCAACGTATGGTGGGTTGCTGACAATTAAATCATATTGCTGTGTCGGCAACGTGGCACACCAATCCGACTGGATAAATTGAATATTGCCTAGCTGTAAATGATCTGCGTTTTCTTTTGCGATAGACAATGCTGCAGAAGATTTATCGCTTGCATAAATTTCCCAGTTAGGTCTGTTATGTGCCAACGCTAAAGCAATCGCGCCACTACCCGTGCCTAAATCAATCAGACGAACTTTTTTATCTTGTGGCAATAATTGCAATACCAACTCAACGAGTAACTCAGTTTCAGGGCGCGGCACCAATACATCCGCCGTAATTTTTAAAGGCAAAGAAAAAAATTCTTTCTCACCAACAATGTAAGCGATGGGCTCCCCAACTTGTCGCCTTCTTAAATGCTTAGCAAAAATAGTTTGTTCAGTCTGCGTTAACACTCGCTCAGGATAAGCATATAACTTAGCTTGATTAACACCCAGTGTATATTGAAGCAAAATCTCAACATCTAATTTAGGTGTAGCGGAGCGGGGAAGCAGCTCTACTGAACGACTAAGTGTTTGTTCGACGGTGACGTTCAATTTTCCATCTCAGCGAGCAAATCAGCTTGATGCTCCTGCACGAGTGGATCAATAACCTGGTCAAGCTCACCTTCCATAATTTCTGGAAGTTTATACAATGTGAGATTAATGCGGTGATCTGTCACACGCGCCTGCGGATAGTTGTAGGTGCGAATACGCTCAGAACGATCGCCACTGCCAACCAATTGTCGGCGTTGCGCTGCTTGCTCGGATTGTTGCTTCGATTGTTCTGCTGCCAATAACTTAGCTTGCAAAACACTCATTGCGCGCGCCTTATTTTTATGTTGTGACCGCTCATCCTGACACTCAACGACAACACCTGTGGGAATATGTGTAATGCGCACAGCAGAATCAGTTCGATTGACATGCTGTCCGCCAGCGCCTGATGCACGAAACGTATCAATGCGTAAATCTTTTGAATCAATGTCGAAAGAATCTATTTCTTCAGCCTCTGGCAACACAGCAACGGTACAAGCTGATGTGTGAATGCGACCTTGCGACTCAGTCACGGGCACGCGCTGAACGCGATGGGCGCCGGATTCAAATTTTAATTTTGCATAAACATCATCGCCCACAATACGCAATACAATTTCTTTAAACCCACCCTGTTCGCTTTCGCTTTTATTAATAGTCTCGACCTGCCAACGTTGTTTTTCAGCATAACGACTATACATTCGAAACAAATCACCGACAAAAATCGATGCTTCATCACCACCGGTACCTGCGCGTATCTCTAGAAAAATATTGTGACTATCATTGGGATCTTTCGGCAAAAGCAAAATTTTTAAATCGTTTTCTAGCTTTTCAATGCATTGCTTTGCAAGCTGTAATTCTTCTTGCGCTAACTCACGCATCTCAGGATCACTCAACATAAGCTCAGCATTCGCTTTTGATTCAACCGCCTTTTCATACGATTTAAAAGCAGTGACCACAGGCTCAAGCTGAGCATACTCTTTCGAAAGCTCACGAAATTTTGCTTGATTTGAAACAATCTGAGCATCGCCTAATAACGCAGCAACTTCTTCATGCCTCTCAACAAGCGTTGTTAATTTTTCTTTAATAGAAGGTTTCATAGTCACCAGAATCTAGCATAGAGAATATGGATTGTGTAGAGCGATCAAGCGATTTCCCAGTTTTCTAAAATAGCAATAACAGTGTGATTAATCCCATAAAGAACCAGCCTGTTATCGTGAGCGGCTCATGTCGTGAGGGTGCTGATGAGACAGCTGTGCAGCCACCCACATCTTAATGAGTGATGTGCGGGTTACACCAACTTTTGCAGCAGCAATATCCACCTCTTCAAGGATGTTTTTAGGAAAATCAATACTAATACGTTGTGTTGGATAACGTGCTTTCACCGACTTAAGGTCCAAAAACTCGTTGACTTCACCCTCGTCAAACAATTTGTCAAACTCACTGGTTTTGACTTTCTTAGCCTTTGATGTGCTCATTATATATTCTCTCTTCACTTTTTCGACTACGTCTCGCCGAAATTAAACGAATAAAATCACCTCTTATCGTATAAATGCAGGAATAAAATTTACCTTTCACCTTCCCAATTATCATAAAGCGAGGCTCTCCCACCGTCTTTGCTTCAACTTCTACCGCCGGAGAAAACCAAAGCATTTGTGCCTCCTCCAGGCCGATTCCATGTTTTAGCTTGTTAGCCGCTGATTTTTTGGAATCGTATTCAAAATTCATGCCTATATCATATCAAAAAAACATTAAAATTGCAAATTTTTTGTAGGTTTAGCTTAATTATCAGCAAGTTGTACTTTATGTGATCCCAACTTTTTTTAGATTATTGATCATACCCACTACACAAGCACTAGTAAAAAAATGCCCCTCCTATTTTTTGCTTCAGTCAGAATATCGGCACGGGTCCATGCGATCAGTCCTCTTGACACATAGTTTAACATTATAAATTTTAAAATGATCGCTAACCAGATTTCAAGCTGGCCAAGCCATCGCATAACAATATTGGAGTCACAACATAATGAATAATAAACAATTAAAAGTTACTACATACACTGCCGGAAAATCTTTACTAAGCACTGCAACCGCAACGACGCTCATATCCAGAATGTTCGTTGACATAGCCAGCTTAACACGGCATCAAGACTTTGATTATAAAGATAAACGATTCTTAATTCCGCTGATAGCCTGCGCATTCCTACTGTCTTTACTTGATGCCTTTGCCCATACACGTGTACTTGGCCACAGCCGCTATGACAAAAACACAACTTCAAAACAAGCAAGGGATTTTGCAGATGAAGAAACTCGGTTACTCATCAGCGCCGCCACTGAATGTACAAATACTAGGTGTCAAAATGCTGAACAGACAGAACATCAAATAGCAGGGCCTGCCAAAAGTCATTTGCAGAGCAACTTCTTTGCAATCGTATGTGCAATTTCTTGCGGGATAGATTTTGCAAGTATCCCATCAGTCTTTATCTCTCTACTTAAGTTTTCAGGCTTATTTTCGAATAGTTCTGAGAGTGTTGCACTTCAAATCACCGAAGCTGCTGCAACATCTGTATTTACAGCAATAGCGTTTTGGAATGCAAGCACTAATTACGATATTACCAAAAAGCATATGGATGATGGAGATCAGGCCAACGGTCATGGTCATGGTCATGGTCATGGTCATGGTCATGGTTGCCAAGCCTTTCATTAATCTGTAAGTCAGCAAATAATCGGCTGGGCTTGTGTGAAACTCCAAGCATCTTACAAGCCCAGTTCAGCTGCTTCAAAATTGTTACAGTAGAATTAGCTCAGATCACTCTTGATCTAAATCAAACAGCTCTTGAATGTGCGCAATAAATTCTTCACGGCCATTATAACTGGCCTCACGCAATTTAACACTAGGGGGGTGCAACAATTTATTACTCAACGCATTAGCCATACGTGTTAATGCCACTTTTGGATCAACGCCTAACGCCAACGATCGCTGCGCTTTTAACAACTCTTCTTCACGCAAATTATCCGCCCAGTTACGCAACGCACGAATCGTGCCAACGGAGATTAATGATCGCAACCAATTCATATAATGCTGTGTTTCGTGCACAATCATTTCTTCTGCTTTTTGAGCGGCGTGCTGCCTGTCTTGTAAGTTTGATTGAATAGCATTTTTCAAATCATCAATTGAATATAAATGCACTTGATCCAATTCGGCGACTTCAGGCTCAACGTCTCTTGGCACCGCGATATCAATAATCACAATAGGTTTGTTTCGTTTTTTTAAAGCGGTTTCCACTGCGCCTTTGCCCAATATGGGCAATGTACTAGCGGTTGCAGTAAAAATAATATCAGCGTTTGGCAAGCAATCGCTTAAGCGGTTAAGCGCAATAGCATTGCCTGAAAATTGATGCGCGAGCTGTTCGGCCTTCGCTAGCTTTCGACTCGCCACGACAATTTTTTTTGCGCCCTGCTTCACAAGATGTTTTGCCGTCAATGCCACCGTATCGCCCGCGCCAATCAACAACACGTTGGCCGTGGATAATTCAGGAAAAATATCTTTTGCAAAACTCACTGCTGTTGACGCAACTGAAACTGGACACACGCCCACCTCGGTATGGGTACGGATGCGCTTGGCGACATTAAAAACCTGTTGAAACAAGCGTGATAGCTCAGGGCCAATGGCTGCATGCTCATCAGCGATGGCAACAGCAGATTTTAGCTGGCCTAAAATCTCAGGCTCACCCACCACCATCGAATCCAACCCACAAGCCACACGCATCACATGCCTCACCATATCTTGCTCAGCATATTGATAGCTCACATCTTTGAGCGCATCGACTTCAAGGTGACACGCCTCGGCAAGTATAGCGAGTAGCTGCTCGGCATTTTCTGCCTCAGCATAAATTTCAGTGCGGTTACAAGTGGATAATAAGGCCACCTCACTCACATGGGGGTACGCTAAAAATTCTGCTAACAACACAGGCAAACGCTCATGGGAAATAGCCACACGCTCGCGCAGGGCGAGGTCCGCTGTATTGTGGTTGATGCCGCAAGCTAATAACATTTTCTTTTAATATCCTCTTTTTTTTGCGATTATAATGAATGTTTGGAGAAAAGTTAACCGTGTTAAAAAAAGCCATTCAAATCATCATATTGCTATCAGCAATCTCCCTGCTGGCCGCCTGTGCAACTCGTCCTGCCCAAACCGGCGCTCTTAACCAAATGCTGTCATGGCCCCAACGCCAACAACAGCTTACGCAGATCAAGAGCTGGCGACTTAGCGGTGAGATAGGCGGGCAGATTCAACAACAAAATAAACGCCAGGCATTCTCAGCCAGCGTCATCTGGCAGCAACAAGCGGACAACTACCACATCAGTGTTTTTGGTCCGCTTGGCGCCGATATGACACAACTTCAAGGTAATAGCACACACGCTGTCTTACAGACCAGCAATCATCAAACCATCACGGGGCAAAACCCCGAGCAATTGCTGCAAGCCGAGCTTGGTTGGACATTGCCTGTGGCCAACCTTTATTACTGGATCCGCGGCATACCTGCGCCCAATACACCGTCAACGCTAAGCTTTGATCACTATCATCATTTACTAAAATTAACCCAGCAAGGATGGCATATTGACTATATGCAATACACCGCGGTTAATAACCGCTATGATTTACCCAGTAAAATTTTTATGACACGAGGAAATTTGACATTGCGCTTGATTATCAGCCAATGGCAATTAAGCTAAAAGGAAGCACTGATGAAAATTTTATTACGCACACTTGAAGTGATTATTGTGCTGTTTATCCTTATTATTTTTATTTTATTTGTTGTTGGCCTGATTATTACCCGACCCGAAAAACTCAAACCGATTATTGCACAACAAGTGTATCAACTGACGGGCAGGCAAATTACCTTTAATGGAAAACTACACTGGTCATTTTCACCTATCGGCATTGAAGCAACTAATGTAACTCTCAGCAACCCAAAAGGCTTTTCCAAAGCGGCAATGATGAGTGTTAACGCATTTAATTTTCACGTTGAGTTCTGGCCGCTGTTTAAAGGAAAAATTCATACCACTGAAATCGTTGTTGACGGCTTAAAATTAAATCTGATTCAAACCAAAAACGGCAACAATAATTGGGAGATGGCCGCATCGCAAGAGCAGGCTCAAGCTGCTACAGCGAACAACCGTCAAAAACCAGCAACCACCACTTCATCAAGCGATCATGAAGCCGACTTTTCTATCCCCTCGCTCAAATTAAAAAATGCGATCATCACGTGGGAAAACCAGCAAACCGCTCAACACATGACAATTGATCAGCTAAACCTCACCGCCTCAACCATTAGCGCGAATAAAAACAGCGATGATTTAAATGATTTCTTACGACACATGACTGTCAATGCAAAAATGAATGTTAAAAAAATTACTGTGTCAAACTTGGTGCTGCAAAACATTGCCGCTAAAATGACAGCAAAAAATGGCAGCATTAATATCTCACCCATCACGGCCAAACTCTATCGAGGCAATTACCAAGGACAACTCCAAATTGATGCAACTGGCAGCACACCAAAAATCACAACGCACGCTGACATCCAAAACGTTCAACTGAAACCGCTATTGAATGATCTTTCTGGCCGCGATGAAATCACTGGAACGGTACACATAAACGGACAGTTAACCGCTTACAGTTTTAACAAAGACCAGTTTTTAAAAAGCATGAACGGTCATGTTGAGGCGCGCGTGCTAAATGGTACGTTACAGGGCGTTAACTTTATTTATTTTGGTCAAACCCTCTTGGCACTGATAAAAGGAGAAAGACCCAGCGCAGAACAAGGAGGCAATGTCACCGCCTTTAGCAGCTTGAATGCAGCAGGTCCCATTCGAAACGGCATGTTAAATTTACAAACCTTATCAATGCGATCACCTGTTTTACATGTCGATGGCAACGGAACGGCTAATTTAATCCATCAGCAGCTTGATTTATTGCTCAACGTCACGCTGGTTAAGGGCAATGAACCCCTTGCGCCGGCACTGCCCGTAAAAGTGACCGGCAGCTTTAATGACCCAGCGTTTGCACCCGAGTACCAGGCTATTTTACAAAATGTCACCAAACATGTGGTTGAAAAACACCTACGCGATACGATTAACGACAAACTGAAGGATCTCAATCTTAACTTTTTGTCGTCCTAATCACACAGTCTCGGGGTTTAGGCGCTTGACAATAATCGACCCTATCCGCACAATAGCGCCTTAAATTGCTGGGGTGTCGCCAAGTGGTAAGGCACGGGGTTTTGATCTCCGCATTCGCAGGTTCGAATCCTGCCACCCCAGCCATCTTGATACGGAGACAATAAGGACTCTCAATGCCAAATATGATGCTCTTCGCCGGCAATGCCAACCTCCCCCTTGCTGAAAAGCTTGCGGAAAATTTAGGGATAAAATTGGGCAAGTCTGTTGTCGATCGATTCAGCGATAATGAGATACGGGTTGAAATCCTTGAGAATGTCCGCGGTCACGATGTATTCATCCTGCAACCGACCCACTCACCAGCTGACTATTTAATGGAGCTGATTCTCATGGCCGATGCATTGCGTCGCGCTTCGGCGGCCAGGATTACCGCCGTGATCCCCTATTACGGCTATGCAAGACAAGATCGGCGAGTACGCTCAGCGCGTGTCCCTATCTCTGCAAAAGTGGTTGCCGATATGATGTCTGCCGTTGGTATTGCGCGAATTTTGACCGTTGATCTGCATGCTGATCAAATCCAAGGCTTCTTTTACACCCCGGTTGATAATGTCTACGCCACACCCATCATGCTTGACGATATCCGCAAGCAGGGGCTCAAAGACGTCATGGTGATTTCGCCCGATGTTGGCGGTGTTATTAGAGCGCGCGCCATGACCAAGCACATTCCTGGTTCAGATTTAGCCATTATTGATAAACGACGTCCTGAACCCAATCAATCTCAAGTCATGCATGTCATCGGCGATGTGAAAGATTCCGATTGTGTGATTGTGGACGATATTATCGACACCGCAGGCACGCTGTGCAAGGCTGTCAGAGCACTCAAAGACCGTGGAGCTCGCTCAGTTCGAGCTTATGTCACGCATCCAGTACTATCGGGCCCTGCCCTTGAAAATATCAATAATAGCGAGCTAGATGAGCTGGTTGTCACCGACACCATCCCCCTTAGTGATACCGCTCAGGCGTCGAAACGTATCCGACAGATTTCGATCTGCGAAATGCTGGCTGAGGCCATTCGCCGCGTGCATGATCAAAAATCGATCAGCACGATGTTCATCTAGCCTAGTCGTTAAGGCTTCTATTTTGTCCTTAATTATGTATAATCCCCGCCTCAGGTGATAATGAGGATAAAACAATGAGTAATGCTTTCGAATTAACTGCCACTCAACGCGCCCTTCACGGCACAAGCGCTTGCCGAAGAATGCGTCGTCACGATAACAGTATTCCTGCGATCGTCTATGGCACCGATAAACAACCCGAATCGATCACGCTTAACCACGATCAAATCGTTGTTGCTCTTGAGAATGAAGCATTTTACTCTCACATTTTAACGCTTAATATTGATGGCAAAGCGCAAGAAGCTGTTTTAAAAAACGTACAACGCCACCCTTACAAACACAAAATTTTACATGTTGATTTCATGCGCATTAAGGCCGGTGAGAAAATTACAATGTCTGTACCTTTGCATTTCCAAGGCGAAGAGCAAGCACCAGGCGTCAAGCAACAAGGTGGCGCAGTGAGTCATTTGATCACTGAAGTGGAAGTTATGTGTTTGCCAAAAAACTTGCCTGAAGCGATCGACGTTGATGTCAGCCAAATGGAAGTGGGCACCACCCTTCACTTATCTGATCTTAAATTACCTAAAGGTGTTGAGATTCTAGCACTTGCGCAACACCATGATTCTGCTGTGGTTTCTATTCAAGCCAAAAAAGCTGTCGCTGAGGAAGAGCCTGAAGCAACAGCTGGTGACACTACTGCCGAATCAACTGAAGCAAAAGCTGATGACGCCAAAGAAGAGAAATCTGAATAAAGGGAGCCACCCTTGTCGATTGAACTGATTGTAGGCCTGGCCAACCCTGGTCGTGACTATGAGTCTACACGGCATAATGCCGGTGCGTGGTTTGTTGAGCAGCTTGCCAAGCAGCTCAATGTAACACTCAGCTTTAACACCAAACTTCACGCACAACTAGGCCAAGCCAATGCAGCAGGGCGTGTCGTTCGTCTCGCCATTCCAAGCACTTATATGAATGAAAGTGGTTTAAGTGTCGGCGCAATGAGTCGTTTTTACAAAATACCTGCTGAAAATATATTAATCGCGCACGATGAAATTGATTTGCCGCCAGGTGCTGCTCGTTTAAAATTTGCTGGGGGCGAAGGTGGTCATAATGGTTTGCGCAGTATTGTTCAGCACCTTGGCAGTCAAAAGTTCTTTCGCTTGCGCTTGGGCGTAGGTCACCCAGGCAGCAGTAATCAAGTGGCTGACTATGTGCTGAAGGCACCCAAAAAAGATGAGCAATTATTCATTGATCAAAGTATTGTTGAGGCACTTGATGTCGTACCACTGATATTGAATGGCGAAACTGAAAAAGCGATGACAACGTTGCACACAAACACCAAACCCTCTGCAACACGTTAACCGGAGATGATATGGGATTTAAATGTGGCATTGTTGGTTTACCTAACGTTGGTAAATCAACCTTATTTAATGCGCTGACTAAAGCTGGCATTGAGGCAAGCAATTACCCTTTTTGCACGATTGAACCCAATGTTGGTGTTGTCGGCGTACCCGATACACGCCTGGATAAACTTGCCAACATCGTCAACCCAGAACGGATTATGCCAACCTATATCGAGTTTGTTGATATTGCCGGTTTAGTTGAAGGTGCTTCGAAAGGCGAGGGATTGGGCAATAAATTTTTGGCAAACATTCGAGAAACCGATGCAATCGCACATGTTGTGCGTTGTTTTATTGAAGACAACGTCACGCACGTTGCAGGGCGCATTAGCCCACAAGATGATATTGAAACGATTAATACTGAATTAATCCTCGCTGATTTAGAATCAGTTGAAAAGTCGCTGCAAAAGGTGCTGAAAAAAGCAAAGAGCGGGGATAAAGACGCTGTGGCTGAAAAGAATTTTTTAGAAAAAGTACAGCAACATCTTGCAGAAGGCCTCCCCGCCAGAACGTTAGACTTGAATGAGAACGAAAAAACGCTGTTAAAACGGTCCTTTCTTATCACCTCTAAACCCACATTGTATATTGCCAATGTTGATGAAGATGGATTCCAAAACAACCCACTGCTAGAAGTCGTTAAAAAAATCGCCGAGAGTGAAGATGCGCAAGTTGTACCAATCTGCGTCAAAATTGAAGCTGAAATTGCTGAATTAGATGATGATGAAAAAACAGATTTTTTAAATGACCTGGGTTTTGACGAACCAGGTTTAAATCGTGTGATTCGTGCAGGTTATGGTTTATTAGACTTGCTCACCTACTTTACTGCAGGAAAAAAAGAAGTCCGCGCTTGGACCGTTAAAAAAGGGGCTAACGCAGCACAATCTGCTGGTGTTATTCACACTGATTTTGAAAAAGGCTTTATCCGCGCAGAAGTGATTGCCTACGATGATTTTGTTCAATACCAAGGCGAGGCAGGTGCTAAAGAAGCCGGTAAATGGCGACTTGAAGGTAAAACCTACATTACACAAGATGGCGACGTCATGCATTTTCGGTTTAATGTATAAGTGAAGGCGTCTAGCTCGCCCCCATATTCTTCCAACGGATAACCTCCTCGACAGTACCCAGAGGATGCTGTCTTCGTAATTTTTTTAATCTAGCAAAGGTTTTTCTCGTCAGGATTTTTCGATAGACTTTTGGAGTCATAGCGACTATTATCGATCCCCCTTTTAATGATTTAAGAAAAACCCAACAAACTGCATTTGCTCTAAAAACTCTCAGCTCAATCATCTGAACTCCATATGGGTTGATTTTCGATGCACAATCAAATAGCATAAAATGTAATGATACGCTACATTTTTTAGAAATTATAGGATATACTAAAAAGGAGCTGCTTAATGAAGCCAGCCTACGACGTAGAGGAGCTAGAAGCTGCCTGTAAAAGTGGTGGTACTAAAGTGACAGTTAGCCGAAAAGCAATGAGAACCGCACGTAAACAGCTCAAGCTTGGTACAGAAAATGAGGTTAAAGAGTTTATAGCCAACGGTGGGTTAGAAGGGCGAAAGTTTAGGCGCACCGCCCCCTGGAAAAACAACCCTACGCCAGAGGACCCTGTGATGGTTGACAGCTATGATTTTTATTTTGGAAATATTTATGGATATTTTGCCTTTTTGTTCTATAAAAGGAGAGGGAGGTGGATAATAAAATCACTGAAGAAAAACGATCAACCTGATATACGTAATAGACCATTTAATAAAAAAATAATAGAAAATATAAAATGTAAAAAATTGGAGAAACTTAATGAATAAATTGACTTGCCCAGTCTGTGGATCCAAAAATTTAGAAATAAAACGTCAGTTGTCTCACGGGGAAATAACCTCTGGTCCTTCCTTCACCTTTGAAGAAGTATATTACAAATGTAACACCTGCCAAGAAGAAACTGATCCGAGCGGCGAAACTGACAAAAATTATTTGGCTGCACAAAAGAATGCGCAAAAACAATTTGTTTTAGAAACGATTAACGATTTATCAAAAAATAATATCAAGATGTTGTTTTTTGAAAAAGTTTTTGAGCTGCCAATTCGAACCTTAAGTCGCTGGAAAAAAGGAGATTTCTCAGCATCCTCGCTTGCTCTGCTTCGAATAGTTAAGGCTCTCCCATGGATAATTTACTTGGCTGAACGTGAATTTGACACCCGAGCAATCGAGGTATGTTTAACTAATCTTTCAAACTATTATACTGCAAATAATGAAGAGAAAATTAACCTTCAATCAAACAGAGACTTGGATTTTCAGTTTGGCGGAATGTCTACAGATGGAATCAGCGTGTATGCTCTTCCCCAACATTTTAATAATGGGTGATAAAAATGAAAATACATAATTTACTAATTTGTGATGATATAAGAGCTGAAGTTGGCAATAAAATATCAATTATGGGAGTTTATGGTGAAGAAATTGTTATGAATCCAAATATAAAGCTCAATGGACCCGTCAAACTTCCCCTGGCCTTTCTTTTTCGTTTTAAAATAGAAAAAAATGAAGAACTCCCTGATAAGTTTCAGCTTGAATATATTTTAAACGGAAAAAAGATCGCCCCCATTTACGGGCCCATCCAAGCCGGCAATAATCAAAAAATTATAACGCTTATTGTTAAAGTACAGTTCTTTTTCGAACCCGGACCTCTGGACCTTAATATCAAGCTTAGCAAAAAAGACAAAGTAATATTTAATGAAGCAAAGAAGCAAGTAATAATGCTATCTCATGGGAAAAAATAAGCACTCTACCGCTGCCTCAGTGCCTCAAACAAGCATATGCCTGTCGCCACAGAGACGTTTAAGCTTGATACGCTGCCATGCATGGGGATTGAAATAAGCACGTCGCAATGTTCTCGCGTTAATCGACGCATCCCCGCGCCTTCCGCACCCATCACCAACGCAACAGCGCCTTTTAAATCCGCTTGATACAAAGACTGCTCAGCTTTGTCGTCAGCCCCAAACAACCAAATGTTTCGTGACTTTAGCATTTTCATCACGCGAGCTAAATTAGTTGCCTGCACAATCGGCACCACTTCGCTTGCACCACAAGAGACCTTACGCACAATGGGTGTGATGCCTACTGATTTATCTTTAGGAATTATCACAGCATGCACACCTGCTGCATCAGCACTGCGAAGACAAGCACCCAAATTGTGTGGATCTTGCACGCCATCTAAAATTAATAAATAGGGGTCTTCATGCAAATCATCAAGAAGCTTAACCAGATCATTTTCATTCAAAACATCTTGAGAGCGACACTCAGCAACTACGCCTTGGTGATTTTCGCCATGAGATTTTTTATCAAGCACTTGTTTGCTAACAGCCTGGACAGAAATTCTCGCTGATTGAGTTAAGGCAAACAACTGTTGAGCGCGATCGTCTTCTCGTTGTTGCAACAAAAAAACGGTCGTTACGTTTTCAGGACGTTGTTTCAAAATCGCTAATACAGCATGCCAACCATAAATGTAATGTATATTTTTCATTAAAACATCTGATCAAGTTTATCAACCAATTCTTTTACAATATCGCCAGCGGGCTTTGGTTTTGCCAGATAAGCAAAGCTTCCTGCCCATAATGACATATACTCCGGTTTATTTTGCAAAGCAGCGGCTCGACGAATGTCGCGTGTATATGCATTCTGAATCGGGTAGTCCGGAATGATATCATCATGTGCAGTTAACACATCAACAAATTCATTGAATACACTACGCGCCGACCGCCCTGAAAATGCACGCGTCATAACCGTTTCGTTATCTTTCAATTTTGAAATAGCTTTGCGATAAGGTTCGCTAGTATTCGCTTCGGCTGACAACAAAAACGCACTGCCCATCTGGACAGCTGAGGCTCTTAAATGCAACGCTGCAAACACATCATCGGGCGTCATCATGCCACCTGCACTAATAACGGGTAACTCTATATTTTTCACGACCTGAGGCAGTGCCTCTACTGCACTTAATAATAACTCGTCTTCTAAGAAACTACCACGATGCCCGCCTGCTTCAGCACCTTGCGCGATAACAAAATCCACACCAGCTTTTTCTAATAATTGCGCCTCATGCCCTGACGTTGCTGTACCAATCAAAAAAATCTCTTTTTGCTTACAAAGTTTAATCCAGCGACTAGGCATGATACCGAACGTAAAACTCACTATTTTTACATTGAAATCAAGCACCGCCTCCATTTGCTTATCAAAGTCAACGGAGTATTGCTCAATGACTTTAGGTTCAGGCAACTTAAGTGCATCACGAAATGGTTTCATCAATTCATTAACTTTTTTAATTTTTGCCTGATCAACTTCATATTCATTTGGCACGAACAAATTGACTTGGAATGGCTTTTTTGTCAGTTTTTTAATAGCAGCAACAGATTCGTGAATTTGCTCCGGTGTCATATAACCTGCGCCCAGCGAGCCCAATGCATCAGCATTAGACACAGCAGCAACCAATTCCGGCGTTGTAATGCCCGCCATGGGTGCCTGAATAATCGGATAGTTGATTTCAAGCTTTTTGGTTAATGCGGTTTCATACCACATGCTATTTCCTTTTACGCTTGGATTTTTTCGTTTTTTTAACTGCGTTTTTAACCGGTGTTGCCAGTATAAAATCAATTCGCTTATCATCTAAATTGACTTTGACAACCTTAACTTTAACAGGCTCACCTAGATGATAACAAGCCCCGGAGTGCTGCCCACGCAAACGCTGTTTGGCCACATCAAATTGATACTGGTCACCTGGCAAATTGCTCACATGCACCAGGCCCTCAACATATATATCGGCTAACTCGACAAACACACCAAAATTCGTCACGCCGCTGATCACACCTGAAAATGTTTGCCCAATCTTATCGAGCATGTATTCACACTTAAGCCAAGCAAGCGCATCACGCGTTGCCTCATCAGCCCGCCTTTCAGTCATTGAACATTGTTCGCCAATTTGATCTAGACGTTCATGGCTGTAAAAAGCCACTAATTTCTGTGCTTTTCTTGTTTTAGCTGACACAACATCTTTGATAATTCGGTGCACCACCAAATCAGGGTACCGACGAATAGGCGACGTAAAATGGGTGTATTCATCAAATGCCAGCGCAAAATGCCCAACATTTTCAGGGGTATAAAAAGCTTGCGACATCGAGCGAAGCAGCATCATCTGAATCAAGTGCTCATCAGGCCGGCCTTTTATCTTATCTAACACTGACACATAATCTTTAGGCTCAGGTTTTAAATGTCCTGGCAAATGCAATCCAAGCTCGCCTAAAAATGCCTGAAGCCCCTCTATTCGATCAGCCTTTGGCCCTGAATGTACGCGAAACAAACCATCTCTTTTATGCTGTATTAAAAACTTAGCCGCTGCAATATTCGCCATGAGCATGCACTCTTCAATTAATCGATGAGCATCATTACGGTGAACGGCAACAATCTTTTTAATTTTTCGCCCACGCCCAAAAATAACTTTTGATTCAGTGGTTTCAAAGCTAATAGCACCAGCACGTACTCGAGCTTGGTGCAACGCTTGATAAAGTTGATATAAATTTTTTATATGCAAGTCTATGCCTTTTGGCACTTTATTTTTTTTGTTTTCAACAAAAAGACCAACTTCTGTATAAGTTAAACGCGCACGTGATTTAATGGTTGCTGGATAAAATTGATAGCGACCTAATTCACCCTGTTTGCTAATATTCATTTCACATACCAAAGCCAGCCGGTCAACCTTTGGATTGAGTGAGCATAAACCATTGGATAATACTTTAGGCAGCATAGGAATAACTTCGCCTGGGAAATAGACAGAGTTGCCTCGAAGTATAGCCTCATTATCCAAAGCAGACTCGGGCTCTACGTAATGACTCACATCAGCAATAGCAACGTATAATCGCCAACCATTACGTGTTGGTTCACAAAAAACCGCATCATCAAAATCTTTTGCATCTTCACCATCAATCGTGACAAAAGGAATATCGCGCAAATCGCGTCGGCCTTTTTTATCTTTCTCCGCAACACGTTTGTAATTATGCTGTTTAATTGCTTTACGAACACTAGATGGCCATTGATCAGGAATATCATAGGCGCGAACGGCCATATCAATTTCCATCCCTGGCGCCATATGATCACCAAGCACTTCTACAATTTCAGCGACAGCCGCTGATTTAACCGTTGGATATGAAGTAATGTTTGCAACGACAATGTCATCGTTTTTTGCGCCATTACGCATTTTAGGCGGAATAACGATACTTTGGTTGATACGTTTATTGGTGGGCTCAACATAGCCCACACCACCTTCGCGAAAATAGCGGCCAACGATGCGCTCATGCCTGCGCTTAATAATTTTAGCAATTGCACCTTCGCGACGTCCTCGCCGGTCGACGAAGGTGACCCTGGCAAGCACTTCATCCCCGTCGAACACTGTGCGCATTTGACGAGCTGGTAGAAACAAATCATCAGAGCCATCATGCGTAACCAAAAACCCATGGCCATCACGATTTGCCTGAATATGGCCTGCGATCAAATCTTCTTCGACTAATAATGCAAAGGCCCCGCGACGCACTTCAACAAGCTGGCCATCACGAAGCATGGCTTTTAAGCGATAGCGCAGTGCGTCCTTTTGTTGACTGTCAAGCTCGAAAGCCTCAGATAGCTGGCGATAGGTGCGCGGTTTGCCCACCTCTTGAATGTGTTCAAGGATCAACTCTCGTGAAGGAATAGGATGTTCATAGTTACTGGCCTCACGTGCAGCGTGAGGATCCTTCCATTTTTTTTTCTTCATATATTCCCTAAATCTTCATCCATGAATAGTAGCCATCAGTGTGTTTTCAAAGCAGGCTAACTTTCTAAGCTACTTTCCTGCAGATAGAGTTTTTCCATAAACTCAAAAGAAGAATACTCTTTCAGCAGAGGATCAGCAAGTTGATCGCGCAACTTTTCAAATTCTCTATGAAAATGCTGGCGATTTGCAGCAGTTAAGCGTTTTTCCCGGTATTCAGCAATGTAATGCTTCATGATATCGCGCATTTCATCTAAAAGCACATCATCATTCACAACGACCTGCGGCTTCCCAACTGCCACCGCGGCATCCCAATGATGGGCCGCATTGACTCTATTCATTCCACCCTCTCCTCTAGCACTACCAAGCGGTTGTTAGGTTACCTCAAAAAACTTAAGAAAATCTTAAGGAATTCTTAAAACAAGCTAATTTTTAACCAACAAATATCAACTCTAGCAAGCAGCGATATTTCGAGCTAGTATAGGGCCCAGTCAAACAAGCAATTTGCTTGCTATGTCACTCAATACAGAGGAAAAGGTCGTATGAAAACTATTCAAAAATTTTTTGCCCTCGTTGCTGCCACCACGCTTTTGGGCGCTTGTTCAACCCTGCATCACCTAGACAGCCCAGCTACGCCCTATCAACAATGTAATGGATTGAAACAAAAAATGATGTTCATCAACACCAACATGAATGGCGCGTACAGTCAATTCCAAGTGCAGCAACAACGACAGCGGCTTCAAAACCAGTTTGACCGGTTAAACTGCCAAACGGTTTTATCAAACAAAGGCCATACGCCTGCTGAATCAGCAGATAAAAAATAAAGACTACACAGCCACCACACCTTTAATGTGTGGATGATGCTGATAGTTATTTATGACAAAATCCTCAAACTGATAGTCAAAAATGCTGTCTGGTTTTCGTGCAATGCCCAGTGTTGGCAGAGCAAACGGTTGTCTTGATAACTGCTCAGTCACTTGCTCAACATGATTGTTGTAAATGTGGCAATCGCCACCACTCCATACAAATTCAGCTGGCTTTAAATCACATTGTTGCGCCACCATACACGTCAATAAAGCGTATGAGGCAATATTAAATGGCACGCCCAAAAACGCGTCGGCTGAACGTTGATAAAGCTGGCAAGAAAGCTCGCCATTAGCCACATAAAACTGAAACAATAAATGGCAGGGTGGTAATGCCATTTTATCTAAATCCCCAACATTCCACGCACTGATAATATGCCGTCTTGAATTGGGATTGTTTTTTATGTTTTCAATAAGCTCACTGATTTGATCAATCACACGACCATCTTTTGCTTCCCACGACCGCCACTGTTTGCCATAAACAGGGCCTAACTCGCCTTGTTCATTCGCCCACTCATTCCAAATGCGAACGCCATTGTCCTGCAAATATTTCACGTTGGTGCTGCCTTTCAAAAACCAAAGCAACTCATACACTACACTCTTCCAATGAATTTTTTTTGTTGTGACAAGAGGAAACGTTTCTCGCAAATCAAAACGCATTTGATAACCAAACGTACTCAACGTGCCTGTACCTGTTCGATCGCCTTTCTGTACGCCAGCGTCAACAACATGCTGCAAAAAATTTAAATATTGTTTCATGGCAGATCCCCGCGTCTAATTTAATTGAACATTTAAAAAGGTTTGCAAGTATTTTTTCCCAAACACGCTCAAGCTATCCATGGACGCTTCAAATTGGCCATCCATGGCCAATTAGAGTTTGTCCAAAAATACTCACAAACCTTTTCTGTAACTTAAAAACAATATTATCCCGCCAGCAATTATCATTGGCAAACACAGCTCCATCCCTCGCGTCATCCAACCAAAGGCGACAAAGCCTAGTTGCGGATCGGGCTGTCGAAAAAACTCACAAAAAAATCGAAAGCAGCCGTACAACAGTAAAAATAGGCCTGAAACTGCCATGCGTGGCTTAGGTTTCGATGAATACCACCACAAAATAGTCAGCAACAAAATGCCTTCAAAAAAAGCTTCGTACAGCTGCGAAGGATGTCTGGGCAACACACCACCATTTGGAAACACCATCCCCCACGGTGCGGTTGTCACTCGGCCATATAACTCACCATTAATAAAATTAGCAATACGTCCTGCGAACAAACCTATTGGAGCGAAGGGGGCGATAAAATCAGTAATCATGAACACATTTTTCTTTTGCCGCCAGCACCAATAAGCAACAGCAATAATGACACCCAATAATCCACCATGAAAAGACATGCCGCCATCCCAAACCTCGACCAAAAATATAGGATGATGGAGAAAATAGCTAAAGTTATAAAAAATAACATAACCAATTCTGCCGCCCAGTATGACACCTAATGCAGCATAAAAAGTTAAATCGGTCACTTGTTCCCGGGTTAAATCAAGCTTGAGTTGTTTAACCCGATATTGCGCCAGAAACCACGCTACAACAAAACTTAATAGATATGCCAAACCATACCAATGAACTTTTAAAGGACCGATATGAAAAGCAATAGGATTGATGTGCGGATAATGAAGCATTAACACCCTTTAAACTAGTGACCAAATATCAAACCAACAGCAACGATTAACAAAAATACAGCAAAAACGCGTTTTAGCAAACCGGTTTTCAACCGCGCAGAAAACTTAACAGCAAATGATGCGGTCACCACGCTCGTTGGACTTACCAATAAAAATGCCAACCAATCGACATACCCAATACTATGATTAACGCCTGAAAAATGCCAGCCCGTTATTAAAAAACTTGCCGTACCTGCAACCGCTAAAGGTACTGTACATGCTGAAGCAATGCCTGAAGCCAATCTCATCTTGATATTATGGCGTGTGAGATAAGGAACAGTCATCGACCCTACACCTATGCCAAGCAACCCTGAGACAAGACCAATGCACCCACTAATGACAAACAAAATCGATTTGCCCGGCAATTCCCGAACAAAACGTGGTTGAATATTAAAAAACATGCGGGAAGCAACCAACAGTAAAAAAATAGCGAAGCAGAGCTTTAACACCGACGTTGATAAATGATTCGCAAGCACAGCGCCCAACACAACGCCGACTAAAATGCCTGGCAATAAGCGTCTAACAACCGGCCATAAAACATCGCCCTGTTTTGCCCTTGTCCAAGCAGAAACACTGGTAGTAACAATCATAATGGCAAAAGACGTGCCGACTGCAAAATGAAATATCACCTCATGCGGCACACCTGCATGGGAAAAAATGAGTATGAGCGCAGGCACAACTACTGTACCACCACCCAAACCGAGTAAACCCGCAACACCACCGGCAAAAACACCAACAAGTAAAAAACTGAGAATGCTAAGTAACAAATTTTACTCCCTACCTGCGCGGATGAGGTCAGCAACACCCATTTCTTCAAAGGTTTGTTCAATACGTTCTTGAATTTCGCGTGGGTTTTCGAGCTCAATCACTTCACTAAGTAGTTTGCGAGCGCGGCTAATACTGGAGTGACGAATTAACCACTTAATCCGCGGCAGCATTGTAGCGCTCATGCTAAGCGCATCATAACCCATCGCAAACAACAAAATCGCCGACATAGGCTCGCCGGCCATTTCACCGCAAACACTTGCCGTTTTACCTTCTTTATGCGCACCATCAACCACCTGTTGTAAGGCATGCAATACAGCAGGATGCATCGAATTATATAAGCTTGAAACGCGCGTATTGTTACGATCAACCGCGAGCATATACTGCGTAAGATCGTTGCTTCCAACTGACAAAAAATCAACGCGGCGTGCAAGCGCTTGTGCTTGGTAAACGGCTGAAGGCACCTCAATCATCACCCCAACTTCTGGCATCGCAACCTCAACACCTTCTTCTAAAATATCGGCGTGTATTTTTTTTATAATACTTAACGCCTCATCCACCTCTGAAATATCACTCACCATGGGCAACATAATTCGCAAATTATTTAAGCCTTCACTCGCGCGCATCATGGCACGCACCTGGCTGTGAAAAATTTCAGGCTGATCAAGTGAAATACGTATACCACGCCACCCTAAAAAAGGATTGGCATCGTCAATCGGAAAATAAGATAACTGCTTGTCACCACCAATATCTAGCGTTCTCATAGTTACCGGTAACGGTGAAAAAGCGCTTAACAACTGTTTGTAAATCTTTCGTTGCTCTTCAGCTGTGGGGAATCGATCCCGCAACATAAAAGGCACTTCCGTACGATACAAACCAACACCTTCAGCACCAACTGTCATTGAATTACTCACCTCAGTCATCAGTCCGGTGTTAACATATAATTTAATACGCGCACCATCTTCTGTTTCAGCTGGCATATCACGCAACGATGCTAAATCTTTATCAAGCTCACGCTCTTGTTGTTCAATCACGCGATATTCTTTGATGATGGTGCGAGAGGGTGACAAATAAACACGGCCTGTGTACCCATCAACAATGGTGATTTGTTTTGTTAATAAGGCTGTGGGAAAATCACCAACACCCATGACGGTTGGAATGCCCAATGCACGAGATAAAATTGCCACGTGCGAATTCACTGAACCTTTTCCTGAAATAACGCCCAATAACTGTCCTTCTGGCACTTCAGCCAAATCAGCAGCCATTACTTCTTCACCAATTAAAATGGTTTTTGCAGGATAGTCGATACTTTTTTTAGAATCTGCCTGAAGATGCGATAATATGCGGCGCCCTAAGTCTTCTAGATCACTCGCTCGCTCTTGCAAATATTCATTTTCTGCACCGCGAAATTCAAGCGCATGTCTTTTGATAACGCGCTTAAGGGCGGCCTGTGCATTATAACCATCCTCAATTTCTGCTTTCATTTCACTAATCAACGTATTGCTATCTAATAACTTTAAATATGCATCAAATAGCACCTGCTCTTCTTTAGGCAAATTGGGGGTCAGCCGCTTGCCCAACACTCGAATTTCATCACGAACACAAGCCAACGCGTGTTGTAAATTGACCAACTCCGTTTCTTTATTACCATCTTGATTTTCGGGTACCGCATCTAAATCAGCGGGAGGAAAAACAATCATCGCCTCGCCCAACGCAACGCCGGATACTGCTGCAATACCTTCTAAGACTGTTTCAACTTTTTTGCGTTTGTTTTTTGTCGCTTCGCTGATTTTTCCAGTCAACTCAACTTGAGAGATGACGTTCGCTAATTGTGCTGCAATGGTGATAAGAAAAGCCTCTTCGGCTTCATCAAACATCTCCGCCGCTTCTTGTCTCACGACTATCGCGCCTAACAACTTACGCTTTGATTGAATCGGCACACCTAAATAACCATGAAATTTTTCATTGCCTTCAACAGCTAAAGGTTTGTATCGATCATCTTGCTGCGCATCAGCCACATTGATAGGCTCGCCTCGTTCAACAATAACGCTCAGCATGCCTTGTCCAAAAGGAATAACGCCTTTATCAACAAGCTGTTCGTGCAGGCCAACCGCCGCTTTTAAGATAAAGCTATTTTTGTCAGCATCAACTAAAAAAATGGAACAGTTAGGCGCATCAATCGCTTCTCGCACACGCGATACAATAATATTCATTGCGCTACTCACATCATCAGCAGCAGCAACTTCTTCTGTAATGCGTCGTAATACCTTTAACATGAAACTTCCATGATCCCTAAGTTCAAAAAATCTACCCTACCAAATAAAAAAGCCTCAACTGAGGCCTTTGCAACATAATCAGTGTTTGATATTTTAAAGCGCCAAGCCACACCGCTTAGCACAAAATCATAACCCTATCCTGTTGAGCTGTCGCTAGCCTCAATAATTTCATCCCGCGTTAAATCACGCTCTGGAAAAACAACCCCCGCAAATGCCTTTAACGCCTGGCGATAAACCCGCCGTTTAAAAGGAATCACGCGCTTTAGTGGGTACCAATAATGCACCCAGCGGTAACTATTGAATTCTGGCGACTCGGTCGCTTGAAAATCAATATTTGCCTCGTCAGATACCAGCCTGACTAAATACCATTTTTGCTTTTGCCCGATACAAAGTGGCTCACTATCTCGTCGAAGCATTTGTTTGGGCAAATAATATCGATACCAATCCTTCGACTCAGCCAGCAACTCTACATCGTCGTCTAGCAATCCTGTTTCCTCATGAAGCTCTCGATACATACCATCAAGCGGCTTCTCGCCAGGCATCAGCCCTCCTTGAGGGAACTGCCATGCATTGTGGGGTTTCACACGACGAGCCCAAAACAAACGGCCACGTTCATTGAGCATAATAATACCTACGCCTTCCCGAAACCCATCTGTATCAATCACCTGACTCATCAAGCACTCGCCCAATTAATATTATTGATTATTGTCATAAATATAGCAGATAATATTTAAAATCGGTAGGAAATTAAACATCTATATACCCACCTGACCTTAAACAAGGCGGCCTCGCGCAAGGCAAGGACACTGGGTTATTGCGCTTCAAAAACGCACCCGCTGAACTCCACCAGCTATCTTTATTCGAAATAACAGGTTCGCGCGTTAGTGGCGTTGTAGCATCAGCCCCTAACGTGAAATCAACTCGCTTGGCGCCAGACATAACATTATCCGAGTTAAATGCTGTCGTTAGCCTATTGATAAATGCTTGGCGCTGCGTCGGTTGCTCATATTCAATAAGCATTTCAAATAATATCTGTTGATGTGTATTAGAGAGCGAATTAACAAATTGGCCAAAAGCTGCCGGATGTGACGCTGCAATCTTCACTTGAAGCTCTTGGCGAATCACTCTGTCCACATTGGCCAACTGCTTTGTCTGGCTATCCCCATTGCGCGCGACCAGAATCAAACTGATGAGCACAAGCGCCCGGATCGTTAGCGGTGTATTTGCACCAAACGAGCTGCCCATCGTTTCTGCAACAGGATCGAAAAACGGGCTATCAGGCAAGGCCTCTCTTGTTGCAGCGCCCGCCGACGTACCTGAATAAGAAGCAATTAACACGCCTGCAAACAACAATATTTTCAACGCCATTTGAAACTGTCGCAACGCTAAGTAACTAAACAAAACGGGTAAGGTCAAAATGACATCTAGCCCTGCCCAGGCAAAACCAATCGAACCAAATAAGTTCAGCGCCGTCAGTGCAGTGGCGGCTGCTAACGCCCCCTCATAACTCTGACGAATGCCCGGAATATTTCTTGCTGCCTGAAAGCCTTTTTTGACAAAGGGTATTCGGGTATATAGCACATTAAGCCACAGTCCTGTTCTTAGCCATTGT
>PANR01000044.1 GCA_002707695.1 Legionellaceae bacterium | reverse complement strand
TTAAGGCTGGCATCTTGGTACGCTAAAATGCTTCTGTTCGCAGCGTTAAAATCCGTATCATCGTCAGGCCCTGATACGGCGGTTTTAAATTTACTCACAAATGATAACGCATTGTTTGGTTTTTCTAATAAGCTGACAGGTTTTCGTTTGGCGCGTTCTAAATACTCAGCATTAACAAAGAGCATTGCTTTTAATGTTTTCTGGTCAAACACCACGCCGGCAATTTTTGGATTTAAAACCTGGCAACTTTTTCCTGCTCCAGCTTGACAGTCATCAGGTGAGTGGGTGGCAAGTTGCCCTGTTAATGCTTTAGTAATAGCCGTTCGGTTGACAATACCGCGCATGCTTGCCACTAATTTTTGGGGGTTGATAATGCTGATGGTGTTGTTAGGATTGATCGTGATTAAATTAGCTTGTAGAAATTCACCTAAAAAATAAAAGTCAGCATGGGTTTCTTCTGGCCCAGAGGGCAACTGAAAATTATCGGGGGCTTCGTGACTGACCGTCACAAATGCGGGCGTCGTGTGGGCGCAAACAGCAGCGCTAAGACTGCTCAAGAGGCCTATCTCAATTGCCTTGATGCCTATCCGTTTGATTCCATTCATACTGGTCAAGCATAGCATAAGCATTTTGAGCTGCCTATCCTGGCGAGTGGCCCATCATGTGCTATGCTTCAAAGATAGTGATAGGAGTTTGTTGATGCGTGTGAAAGGGGTTTGTTGGGTTGGTGTCATTTTGTTGATGCAGCAGTTGTCTGCATCGGCTGCCTCTCAATCGAGTATTAGCATTTCACTGCCGAGCAAGGTTGAGGCAGGTAACATTGACCCAATTGTTGTGCCAGCTGAAGCGGTTATCCACGGGCAGCCTATTCACATTGAAGAACCGTTTTGTGTTTACAGCAATGATACAGAAAACGGTGATTATCAAGTGACGCTAAGTGGATCAGGGCAAGATGGTGCTTTTGAGCTAACTGATGGCAAACATCGTTTTCTTTATCAGGTCGAGTATAACGATGAAAATACATCACAGGGATATGTTTTCGTTAAGCCCACTCAAGTCTTGAGCGATCAAATGGCAGGTAGCATTCCAGCTTATCCTTGTTATGTTGATAATGCGCGTGTTCGTTTGCGGATTGATTCAGATGATTATGAGCGCCTACCGGCCGGCACCTACACCGGCGCGTTGTATATTACCGTCGGTGAGGATTAGTGACGCCGACCAGTCAGCACCTGCGCCTGGCATAAACGAGTAACGTGATCTATAATTACCCTGAGAATTCACAAAAAAGGAGTTTATTATGAAAGTATCTGTTCGCTATAGCGGTTTGCTTGTTGGGGCATTATTGGCTGTGGGTGTTTCATCAGTCGCTATGGGTATTGACTTTGACTTGTCTGCTAGTTCCAATTCACCCCAAGAAAGAAACTCGGTGGTGTTGATGAATAATAATAACGGTATTTTGCGTAATACTGCTGCATCAACTGCACGGCGTGTTGAAGGTGGACCAGCTCAAACCTTGCGCAGTAATCGAGTTCCTGTCAGTACGCAAGGTGGTCCAGCTTGGGGCGTGCGCCATCCGGGAAATTCACAAGGGTCTCCAACCTTTGGCCGAGGTGGTTCGTATAACGGGGATCCAGCTAGCCCATGGAGCAGGCGGGGTGGGGGTTGTACTTCAATAGATGGGCCAGGGAGCCACGTGTCTGCTTGTTAACAAGCACCGGCTCTACATCGCACTATAACCACCCTTAAGGGAGTACACGTTTGTGTACCCCATGCGCTGCAGGTTTTCTGCAGCGAGGGCGGAGCGGTAGCCACCACCACAATATAAAACAATCAAGGCTTTTTTATCTGGGATGACGCGTTCAATATCGCGTTCAATCACACCTTTACCCAGATAAATAGCACCTTCAACATGGCCGCGTTGCCACTCACTTTCTTCGCGCACATCCACCAAAAAAAGTTTTTTGGTCTGAGCGCGTTGCTTAAGCGTCTTCACATCCATTTCGTTGATGTGTTGTTTCGCTTGTTCAACCAATTGTAGAAAGGCAGAGTCGTGTGTATTCATGATTAATGTAGTATACGCGGCAGTGCATTTTGCCCGGTTTCAATAAGCAGTGCATCAAGGGATTCAACGCAACCTTGCACCTCATTGAGGGAGGGGTAAGGTTGTGCAATTAATTTTTCGAGCTCAACAATATCTTGCTCGATTTTGAGGCGACGGTGATCGGTTTTGGGCAAATTCAGCGTGGCCATTTTGCCGAGCATGGCTAAATCAGCTAGCCTGTGTTTGTCGATGTGGTGGTTGAATATGATCGTATTTTCCATAACCGCCTCTTTGTTTTGATGCGTGTTATTACTTATATGGGTTCATTTTAACATTTCAAGGCGTTACTTGTCATTTACTTATTTTGAAGCGGTTTTAACAAGCCGTGTGTCAAAACTGAAGGGTTGGGGTGTGCCAATATTTATCTGTTTAAAATCGCTATGCAGCGGGTTGATAATAATATTATCTTCTTGGGGAATGATGGTGGAGGGAACGCGTAATAAGCAACTTTTTTTGTCATTCGCCCATTGATTGCCAATGGTTTGTCTGTCTTTTTGTTTGAGGAGCGTGTTGAGCTCGTGATTATTCAGTTGCGTGACAGAGACTTTGGCGGGCAGTATGATGGGAATGGCGACCAGTTCAAATGCCGTTTGCCAGTCATCGAGATGCACAAAGGTTTCCAGCGCGGCGAGGGCTAATGAATCGCTGCAGTATACCACAGGAGTCCCTGGGCTATTCCACCGGCCGCCGAAGAGGCGGGCGCCTTCGCCATCAAATGCTGAGGCGGCGTGTTTGGCTTTGACAATTCGCCAGATGGTAGCCGTCATGGCTGTCCTTGTCGGTTATGAGTAGATGCCGTATTCAATACGGTTGAGCAATTTTTCAACTTCACGTGAGCCAATTTCAGTATCCATCAGCTCGAGTGGGATTTTATGATCAAGCGCCACTTTGGGCGTGTTTAGCCACTTAATGGCCTGTGATTTATCTTCTAACACATTGATTGCTAAGGCAAAAATACGAGCTAAGCGATAGAGTTTATCCGCTTCATCTTTGTTGAGTTTGGTTCGACGATTAATGGTGCGAGAGCTTAAGCCAAGCACTTCACAGACTTTATCTTTGCTCAGCGTCATTTCTTTGCTTAGGGTGTTGAGCACTTTAACAGGGAGGCCCTGGCGGATGTTATCCATGACTTCTAGCTCGGATAGTTTTCGTTTGTTATTACCGATGATTTGGTATGCATTGATCATGGTTTAGCCCTCAGTTCAGTCATATGTCTGGTAGTATAGAGCCAATTGTCCGGAAAGTCAAATACCTTTTTTTGCCGCCTGACCCAATTGGTAGACGATCATGGCGTAAAAGGTGCTTGGGTTGTATCGCGTGATCGTATAGAAATTCTGAGTGCCAAGCCAATACTCAGGGCCATTATCGCCTTGTAAGATAATAAATCTATAGCGAGTGTGGTTATCAAGGGGCCCGAGCGGCTTGATGCCAAATCGGCTGAGCTCAGCTTTAGTATAAATGGGCTTAAAGCTCACACGCGGTAACCTGGCGGGGTTGAGAACTTCAACTGGAATAGCGACGGGCACTCCAGGGCGCCAACCATTTTTTCGCAAAAAATTCGCGGTGCTGACAATAATATCTTGCGGATCTTGCATGAGGTCGGCTTTCCCATTGCCACGAAAATCGACCGCGTATTTTCGATAAGCGCTGGGCATAAATTGTGGTGCACCCATGGCGCCCGCGTATGAACCATTGATGGAAAGTGGATCAAAACCATATTCACGACAGAGCAATAAATAATTTGTTAATTCACTACGAAAATAATTTTCACGGCGATTACCATTAAATGACAAATTGGCTAACGTATTTAAAACAGGATCACTGCCTTGGGTTTTACCATAGTTAGTTTCAGCCCCTAAAATACCAACAATTACATAAGCGGGCACGCCATATTCTTTTTCGGCTGCTTGCAATGTGCTTTGATAATTTTTCCAAAAAGCAACGCCCGCTTGAATGCGTGTTGGCGTGAAATATGCAGAGCGATATTTTACCCACGTCATAACTTCGAGTGGTTTGCCCGTTGAAGTGTTAATGACAGGTGGTTTGATGACAATGTGTGAAAAAAGTTGATTTAAGTAGCGTTTGTCAAAGTGATATCGATTCGACATATGGTGTATAAATTGCTGAACCTGAGGGTTTTGTGTTGCATTAGCAAGAGCGGCGTTGAACAAAAGTAAACAGACGAGTAAATATTTTTTCATCTTTTTTCCCAATAAAAATCGCCGAATTAAAATAACCGGCGGTGTCCATGTATTGACATCAATATACCAAAGCTCGCGAGCAATGTCAGCATTGAAGTGCCGCTGTAACTGACTAGTGGTAATGGTAAACCAACAACGGGCATAATCCCGCTTACCATCCCCATGTTAATAAATGCAGAAATAAAAAACATCAGTGCCAAGCTGCCTGCAAGCAAACGTGAAAAAGTATCACCTGCTTGATTGGCAATCCACAGACCTCGCATGGTAATAGCAATAAAGGCCGAAACTAGTAATGTGCAGCCAATAAAACCAAACTCTTCGCCAGATACTGCAAAAATAAAATCAGTCGCATGTTCGGGTAAGAAATGTAAATGCGCTTGAGTACCGTGTAGCCAACCTTTTCCAAAAAAACCACCAGAGCCGATCGCAATTTTTGATTGAATGATATGGTAGCCTGCGCCGCGTGGATCACGTTCGGGTGAAAAAAAGGTAAGAATACGCTGTTGTTGATAAGTTTTCATAAAATGCCATAAAACGGGTGTCACAACGAGTATTACACCAAACAAGCCAAGCAGTAATCGCCAGCTAATACCTGCAAATAGTAATATAGCACCACCGGCGCAGGCTAACACAATGGCTGTGCCCAAATCAGGTTGTTTGGCAACGAGTACAGCAGGTATTAAAATGATTGCTGCACTGATGAATAAATCGCGTTTGCTTGGCGGTAGGCGGCGTTGTTGATAATACCAGGCTAGCATCATGGGAATTGCTAATTTCATCAACTCGGAAGGTTGAAAGCGAAAACCGCCAATACTCAGCCAACGCTGAGCGCCTTTGGCAATGTGACCTAGTCCTAAGACGGCCAGTAATAACAATAAACTAATGCCATAAAACCACGGTGCCCACCGTTCAAGCCACCAAGGCGGGAGTTGCGCAACAAGTATCATGATGCCAATGGCTACCATTAAATGAAAAAACTGACTGATGACCATGTGAAACGATTGATTGCTAGCGCTATACAAAATAATAAAACCAATGCTTACCAGCACACCCAGGCTAACGAGTAAAGGCAAATCAAGATGCAGGATTTGCCAAAATTGGCGATATTGTCGCCCCAAAGGTCGGCGTTTCAAAAAACGACTGAGCTGGTTATTGAAATCCATAGTAGCATTGAATCAGAAAACGCTAATGAAGTGAAGATTAACGGCTTTTCCTGCCGCCTCGATACTTTACCTGAGTGCAAAAACCATCCATAATATCTGAAAAGGAGTTGATTGATGAGCAAGCTGAATATCGCCATTTTATCGAGAGAACAATCACTTTATTCAACCAAACGGCTTCATGAAGCGGCGCTTGATCGTGATCACGAGGTTTCATTGATTGATTATACGCGCACGTATATGGATATCACCTCAGAGAGGGGTGTTCCTGGCCTTCATTCGCATGGCAAGTCGTTTTCAAAATTTGATGCGATCATTCCTCGTATTGGTGCAAGTCGCACGTTTTACGGCACATCAGTGTTACGTCAATTTGAAACCGCGGGCATTTATACCATCAATCCTTCTATTTCAATCACGCGTTCGCGCGACAAACTGCGTTGTTTACAACTGTTGGCAATGAAAGGTGTTGAAATGCCGGTAACTGGGTTTGCGCATTCGCCTAAAGATATTAAACATCTTATCGAGCGCGTTGGTGGGCCGCCATTGGTCATTAAATTAATTGAAGGCACACAAGGTGCGGGTGTTATTTTGGTTGAAACAAAAAAAGCAGCTGAAAGTGTGATTGAAGCGTTTATGGGGTTGAAGGCGAATATCATTGTGCAAGAATTTATTGGAGAATCAAAAGGGTCTGATATTCGTTGTTTTGTGTTGGGTGATAAAGTAGTTGCTTCAATGTGCCGACGTGCTGATGATCCCAATGAATTTCGTTCGAATCTGCATCAGGGTGGTAAAGGTGAGGTTGTAAAAATTACCCCGGCGGAGCGCGCGATTGCTGTTAAGGCGGTTAAAACATTGGGCATGAAAATGGCAGGCGTTGATATGCTACGCTCAAACAGAGGTCCGCTTATTATGGAGGTGAATTCCTCGCCAGGTCTTGAAGGTATTGAAAAAACCACGGGCAAAGATATTGCTGGTATGGTGATTCGGTTTTTAGAAAAAGATGTCAAACTGGCTAGGGGTCAGCGTCGCTATCAAGGGTAAGGGATGAGCCATCACAAAATTTCAATTAATGGTGAAGAGATCATGCCGGGTGAATCCCGTGTGATGATGTTGCCCATGCCAAAGCTTTATAACTGGACGCCGATGAATATGCCAGTCCATGTGATTCGAGGAAAAGAGCCTGGCCCAACGTTGTGTGTCACAGCTGCCATCCACGGTGATGAAGTCAATGGCGTAGAAATTATTCGCCGATTACTACAACAAAAGATTTTAAAAAAATTGAGGGGCTCGCTTATCGCCGCACCCATATTAAATATATATGGTTTTTTAAACCAAGATCGTTATTTAATGGACAGGCGCGATCTAAATCGCAGTTTTCCAGGTTCTACGCGGGGTTCGCTTGCTGGTCGTTTGGCTAATCTAATCATGAAAGATTTGGTTGCTGATTCAACCCACCTGATTGATTTGCATACGGGTTCTTTGCATCGTTCAAACTTGCCTCAGATTCGTGCCAACTTGGCCAAAAAAGAAGTACGCAGACTGGCTAAAGCATTTAATGCGCCCGTTATGCTGCATTCAAAAGAGCGTGATGGTTCATTTCGTCAAGCAGTAAATGACTTGAAAATGCCTTGCTTGCTTTATGAAGCAGGTGAAGCGTTAAGGCTTGATGAGCTTTCCATTCGTTTAGGCCTTAAGGGTATTTTAAATGTTATGGTTGAGCTTGATATGTTGCCTGAAAAAGTGAAATTCACACCGAGAGTGGCGCCTGTTTTTGCGCGCGATAGCATGTGGGTGAGGGCGCATCACAGTGGTATTATGCGTGTATACAAAGGGCTTGGTGCGCATGTAAGAAAAGGCGACAGGCTTGCTATTATTGCTAATCCTGTTGGTGGTGAAAAACATCATGTTTTATCGCCAGTTGACGGGCTGGTCATTGGTCGAAATAATTTGCCGCTAACGCATGATGGCGCGGCATTGTTCCATATTGCAAGCTTTGAGCGTTTGCAACATGCGCAAAAGAAAATTGAATATATGCAATCGGTTAATCAAGAAACGCTGCTGAATAATGCATTGTATCAGGGTGACATGACTTGATGAGGTAGTTCTTGGTGGTGAAAAAACTCAAACAACGCTTGATAGAAAACAAATTGTTGATTGGTTGGCGAGAGTGGTGTGCTTTACCTGCGTTAAATATTAATGAGATCAAAGCTAAAATTGATACTGGTGCGCGGACATCCGCACTGCACGCTTTCGATATTGAAGCGTTTCGAAAACGTGGTAAAGAGCACGTGCGTTTTTCTGTTCACCCTCATCAGCGAGATGATAAAACGGTGATTCATTGTGAGGCCAAAGTCATTGATCAGCGTTATGTGACGAGCTCGAATGGTCATAAAGAAGAGCGCTATGTGATTGCTACTCAACTATGTTTGGGTAAAGCGTGTTGGGATATTGAGTTGACGTTGTCAAACAGAGATCCCTTGCGTTTTCGCATGTTGCTTGGACGAGAGGCATTTAAGCATCATGCGTTGATTGATCCTTCTCGCTCTTATCTTCAGAGTTAATTTTATGAAATTTTTTTCATGAATTTTATTTGGGTGTGCATATTAATTAGTCGCTGTCTTTTCTGCTCGCTGTTGTCATTCACGCGAAAGCGGGAATCCAGTTCTCAATAGATTATTCCTGGATCCCCGATCGGGTCGGGGATGACAACAATGCTTTATTTTTCCCGCGCAGGCTTATTAACTAGATTGTGTTTTTAAATGATCAAAATAATAATCAGCAACCTTTCTTGCAATGGGTGCTGAGGTGCCGGGCGCATGTTCAACCACGACAGCAATAGCTATCTGCGGGTTATTGACCGGTGCAAATACCACAATCGATGAATTAGGGCGTTGATTGACGGGGACATTCGTGTAGTTTTCACTTAAGTTTCGACTAATCACTTGCGAGGTACCCGTTTTTGCTGCGGCGGTATAATTTGACGGCGTACCAAACCGCCATGCCGTACCTTCTTGTGAAATAACATCCTGCATGGCATTCACCACAACATTCCATGGTTGTTGAGAGGCGAGTTTTACTGGCGCTAATGGTTTTGGCGGGTTTAATTTTTTTTGTCCCGAGCTGTCAACCGTGGCCAAAAGTAAGTAGGGTTTGAAACGTTTGCCACGTTCGCTTAGCGTGGCATATGCGCTGGCTAATTGAAGGGGTGTGACTTGCATGTAGCCCTGTCCGATGGCGGTGTTAACTGTGTCACCAGGATACCAATGCGTTTGGTATTGCTTCATTTTATAGGCTGGAGAGGCGAGGGTGCCTGGTATTTCATCAGGTAAGTCAATGCCTGTCATGCTGCCGTAACCAAAGCGACCTAGAATATCATCAATGTTGTTGATTCCCATTTTGTAGCCAAGTTGATAGAAAAACGTATCGCAAGACATAATAATCGCTTTGGTGACATTCACAATGCCATGGCCGCCTTCTTTCCAATCATGAAAAACATGTGGATCGTGCGGTAATTTAAAATAACCTTTATCGTCAATGCTAAAATCAGGCGTGATAATTTGTTTGTCCAAACCTTGAAGTGACAGTAAAGGCTTGACGGTTGAGCCAGGCGGGTAAAGTGCGCGTAACGCACGATCATAAAGTGGTTTATTTTCATTATTAAGCAACTTGTCATACGCCTTGCTGCTTATGCCGTCGACAAATGCGTTAGGATCAAACCCAGGAGAGCTCACCAGTGCAAGCACTTGGCCAGTGCTTGGTTGAATCACCACAACAGAGCCGCGATGATTGTCTAAAGCTTTTATTGCTGCCATTTGCAGACCGCTATCAATAGTGAGATATATATTTTTGCCAGGTTTGGCTACAATTCCACTTAAATTTTTAGTGGCCTTTCCGCTCGCATCGACTTCAACTTGTTGATAGCCCACTTGACCATGCAAGAGTGACTCATAAAATTTTTCAATGCCTGTTTTGCCGATAAAGTTTGTGCCCGCATAATTATCTTGATTCACATGCTCAAGCTCTTGCTGGTTGATGCGACCGACATAACCTAAAATATGCGAAAAGTTTTCACCGAGGGGGTAATGCCTTATCAGCTCGGCTTTTACAGAGATGCCAGGAAATTGATACTGGTTCACATCAAATTGCGCCACTTGTTGTTGGGTGAGTTTTAGCTTAAGAGGAATGGGTGTTGAGGGACGATGTTGCTTAAGTGCCTTTTGAAAATCATCGATTTCTTCCTTGCTCAGTGGAATAATTTTTTGAATATTATTAATGGCTTCATTCATATTTTTAACTTGGTCGGGCACGACCATTAAGCTAAACACAGGCACGTTGTCGGCAAGTAGCACGCCGTTTCGATCGTAAATCAAGCCACGCCGTGGGGCAATGGGGATCATATTGACTGAATTTTTTTTAGCAAGCTGGGTATAATGATTGTGTTTGATGACCTGCAGGTAAAAGAGTCGAGCAACTAGCAGGATAGCTAAAATAAAAACAATGATTGCAGCACTAAACAGGCGCTGTTGAAATAATTTTTTTTCTCCACGTTGATTTTTAACCAAGCGAGACATGTTTATCCTCGCAATTTTTGTGCTAAAGCTTGCATGACAGGCGTCGGAAGAAAGCGGCTGGCATCGCCCCCAGATTGCACGATTTCTTTGATCAATGAAGAAGAAATATTATTAAACTCAGGGCTGCATGGCATTAGCAATGTTTCAATTGCTGGCGAGAGTGTTCGGTTCATAAAGGCGAGCTGAGATTCAAATTCCATATCATGGCTATTGCGCGCACTTCGCAGTATCAGTTTGGTGCCATGCTGCTTTGCAAAATCAACAATTAATCCATCAGTTTGATGGACGCTGATGTTGTTGAGAGTGCTGCAGCTTTGTTTAATCAGCGCAACACGTTCATCAGGTGTAAATAAATATTGTTTTTCAGCATTCTGTGCAACAACCACGAGGACTTCATCAAACAGATTGCTGGCACGTGTGAGAATGTCTAGGTGCCCTAACGTCATGGGGTCAAAGCTGCCGGGGTAAATAATTTTCACGATTGTCCTTGAAACTGAGGCATCATAACTTCAACTTTCAAGCAAAATGATCTAAATGTCAATTGCTTGGGGTGTTGTTTATTTATGATAGGGATGTTGTTTGATGATGCTTAATGCGCGGTAAAGCTGCTCGGCAATGATGATTCTCACGAGCGGGTGGGGGAATGTGAGTGCAGAGAGCGACCATCGCTCATCGCTGCGTGCCAAGCACTGTTCTGCAAGACCTTCTGGCCCGCCAATAAGCAAGCTAATGTGCTGGCCTTGTTGCATGAGTGTTTCGAGTTTAGTAGATAGTTTTTCTGTACTATACGACTTGCCTGTCACATCTAATGCAATCACATAGTCATTGCTGTGGATGGCCGACAGCATCATATCACCTTCTCGTTGTAATAAACGTGCTAGATCAGTATTTTTATCGCGTTTTTGAGCGGGAATTTCGTGCAAAGTAAGTGTGCATGGGCCTTGAATTCGTTTAGCATATTCTTGGAAACCAGTGACGACCCAAGATGGCATTTTGGTGCCAACAGCAATTAATTTAATCTGCATGAGTCCAAAGTGATTCAAGTTGATAAAGGTCACGAGCTTGTGTTTGCATGATATGCACAATAACATCGCCCAAATCGACCAATATCCACTCACCTTCTTCCTCACCGGCGTGGCCCAGTACTGGGTGGCCTTCAGCCTTAGCGGCTTGAATGAGCTTTTCAGCAGTTGACTTTAAGTGGCGGGTAGATCGACCGGTGCAAATCATCATAATATCTGTGATATCAGTGAGTTCACGAACATCAAGCTCAGCAATATCTTCAGCCTTCATTTCGTCGAGCACCTCAAGTGCGAGTTGTTGCAGTTCACGTCGTTGCATAAGTCGGTGCATTATAATGATGTTGGGTTGGATTTCAATGATTCTATCGACATAGATGGTAGTTAGTATACTTTTTGCTGTTTGATATATTCCAATACATTAGGTGTCAGAGTTTCATCTGACAGCGCGCCGGCTCGAATGGCGGTCGACGAAATTTCGCAAGGTGAGATGCTAATGTATTGAATAGATGGGTTGCTTGACTGTTTTGTATCAAGATGACCAGGACGATTGACAACGACAACACGGCAAAGCAATAGAATATCTTCCCATTCATGCCATTGAGTAAAGTGTTCAAATGCATCCGCGCCCATGATGAAATACAACGTTTGATGGGGGTAGAGCGCTTTAAAGTGGCGTAAAGTATCGATGGTATAAGATGGCCCATCTCGCTTTATTTCACAATCATCGACGGCAAATTTTTCTTGATCGCTTATCGCTAACTTTATCATTTCAAACCGTTGTTTAGGAGTGGCGACAGGCGGTTTTCGGTGAGCGGGGACGCCAACGGGAATGAAAATAATTTTTTCCAAGCAAAGCTTTTTTAATACTTCATTAGCAAGGTTAAGATGCCCTCGGTGTATAGGGTCAAAGGTTCCACCGAATAGTCCTATCATGACATTGCCACGCAGATATCAAGTAGTTCATCCCAGGGGTTGCCTGACTTTAATCCTTTAATCATTAAGTCGATATTTGAGGCCTTTGTCAGCAAGTTTTCTAGGTTTGATTTTTTCAATCGACGGCTGGTTTTTTGATAAAGTGATTTTTTGCTTGGAAAAATATAGGTGTTTATACCGCTTGAGATTTTTAGCAAGGTTCGAATCTCACGTGTTAGTGACCATAAAACCAGTGTTGACGCAGTGCCATCGGCTTGCAAGCGCGTTAAGATTTTAGCGCAGCGTGTTGGCGAGCCTTCTAAGGCGCTATCTGCTAACTGGAATACGTCAAATCGAGAGCTGTCTTGAACGGCATCTTGTATTGTCGTTAAATCTAACATGCCAGGCGGGCAGATGAGTTGAAGTTTTTCAATATGTTGTTTAGCGGCAAGCAAATTTCCCTCAGACAAATTGGCAAGATAGTTAATCACGTCAGCATTAGCTTGAAAGCCAGCTTGTTTGAGACGGTTTGCTAACCAGTTTGGCAGCTCTTGTGTTTTGATGGGCCAGCACTCTACAATCAGTCCATTTTTATCTATCGCTTTGTACCAAGCTTGCTTGGCAACATTGGCTAAGCGTTTGCTAACTATTAACAACAGTGTATTTTCATCAGTAGTATTTGCACAGTCTAGCAAATAATCTTGTAAGGCTTTGTTAGGTGATTGGTGTAAGTGACATTCAATAAGTTTTTTTTCGGAAAAAAGCGATAAACTTTGCGAGTTTGCTCTTAGTGCTTCGATGTCAAAGCTCGTGCCGGTGTCGAATCGTTCACGTTCTGAAAATCCCTGTTTTTTTGCTGTTGATCGAACACAGTCCGTTGCTTCTTGTGCAAGCAATGTTTCATCACCACAAATATAACAAATCGCAACGGATTTATTGGCGAGATGGTTGTTGAGTTGTGTTGGATTGATTTTCATCGTTGGTTGATGCGCTATGTTGTTTAATCGCTTCCTGGACATTTTCTGAATTAAGTTGATCCAAAATATGTTGCATGGCAGACATCTCGGCTTGCTGGCGAAGTGCTGGCAGCTGCGGCGAGTTGTCAACTAACACCTCAGGTGGTAGTGAAAAGTTTTCTGTTGCTATTACTGTTGAGGGGCCAAAAATGGTCGCACCTTGAGAAGTTTGTAATGAATAGCTAACGGTGTAGATTAAATTGTAAGAGCGTGTTTGTTGGCTTTGACCCGTTCCAACTTGTTGAACAGTTTGGCCGCTGCTTAAAATAGCGAGTGTATAAGGTGCATGATCGGGACTGTTCACTAGGTTGACGTTAGCCGATCGCAGTGATTGGCGAAATTGCTGAGAAAATTGGCCATAAGGGTCATTGCTCGTCAAATACAATGTTTTCAGCGCAGGTGGAATGATGAGTGACCCTTGCAAGTGAAACCCGCAACCTGTCAAGAAAAACAGGGCAAGCAGTGCAATGTGCGTCCAACGTCGCTTAACCGCCATGTTTATGCTCCCACTACAATGTTGATGAGTTTATTCGGTACCACAATAATTTTTCGAATGGTTTTGCCGTCAATATACTGCTGCACTTTTTCATTGTCTTTAGCGACTTTTTCAATGTGATCGTTGTTGCTTTCGCTCGGCACATTAATTTTGGCACGCAGTTTTCCGTTGATTTGGACAATGATCTCAACGCTGTCAGTTTGCAATGCTTTTGAATTAACTTTGGGCCAAGTCATCTCAGCATGGCAATGCTCATAGCCTAAGTGTTTCCACAGATAGTGTACGATGTGTGGAGCAATGGGGTTAAGCAATGACAATAAAATTTTCATGCCTTTAAACACAAGAAAATCGTGTACGGTCAGTGCAGGGGCATGATCGTCATTTTCAATGGCTGATAACGTTGGAATTTTTTGCAATGCATTTAGCACCTTCATACATGATGATGCCAAGGTGTTGAGTTGTGATTTGCCCATGTCATAGGTTGCTTGTTTGACAATGAGGTTTAATTCGCGCCAAATGTTTCGCTGTTCAGGTAATACATTATCCCAGTCAATTTTTGGTGCTGAGTGGTTTTTATGCGCGATAATTTCTTCATTAATAGCTTGTTGGTGTGTGTGAGCAAATTGCCAAACACGATTTAAGAATCGATGCGCACCTTCAACCCCCGCATCTGACCATTCGAGCGATTGCTCGGGGGGTGCATTAAAAATTGAAAAAAATCGCAGCGTATCAGCGCCATATTGTTCAATGAGCACATCAGGCGATACCACGTTACCTTTTGATTTTGACATCTTAGCGCCATCGCGCAATACCATGCCTTGCGTTAAAAGACGCGTAAAGGGCTCATCAGAGTTTACAAACCCTAAATCACGAAGCACTTTGTGAATGAAGCGAGCGTAAAGTAAGTGCATCACAGCATGTTCAACGCCGCCAACGTATTGATCGACAGGCGTCCAATATTTTGCACGATCATCGAGAATTGCTTCGGGTTGGCCCTTGCAAGCCATGCGATTAAAATACCAGGACGACTCCATGAAGGTGTCAAATGTGTCAGTTTCACGCGTAGCTGCATTTCCACAGCTTGGACAAGTTGTTTCATAAAAATCTTTATTTTGCTTTAGCGGTGATCCGTGACCGGTGATGGTGACGTCGGTCGGTAATTTCACAGGCAAGCTATCTTCAGGTGCAGGTACGGTGCCACAGCTGTCGCAATAGATCATGGGGATCGGTGTGCCCCAGTAGCGTTGACGTGAAACGCCCCAATCGCGCAAACGGTAGTGCGTGCAATGTTTACCTTGGTGGTGTTTAACAAGTTTTTCAGTAATCAGTTTTTTTGCAACTTCCCACTCAGTGCCATCAAATTCACCCGAATTGATCAATGTGCCTGGCCCGCCATAAGCAGCTTGGTCAAGATCGCATGCTTGATCGATAGGGTTGATGACTTGTTTAATCGGCAAGGCATATTTTTTTGCAAATTCAAAATCACGTTGATCGTGACCGGGCACGGCCATTACGGCGCCAGAACCATAGCCCATCAGCACGTAATTACAAATCCAAATAGGTATTTGCTCGTTGTTGATGGGGTTGATAGCAAAAAATCCGCTGTTAACGCCTTCTTTTTCCATGTTAGCAATTTCAGCTTCAGCCACTTTGATGTGCTGACACTTTTCAACAAATGCTTTTATATCGTCGTTATGTTTTGCGGCGTGTTTTGCCAAAGGATGTTCGGGTGCAATAGCTAGGTAAGTAGCACCATAGAGTGTATCAGCACGCGTGGTGAACACAGTGAGTTTGTCGTGATCAGGCACGTTGAAATCAATTTCCGTACCCTCCGAGCGACCAATCCAATTGCGCTGCATGACTTTTACCTGATCGGGCCAATCGAGCTCATCTAATTTTTCGAGTAACTCATCGGCATAGTCAGTAATTTTTAAAAACCATTGGGGAATGCTGCGTCTTTCAATCGGCGCGCCAGATCGCCAGCCTTTCCCATCGATAACTTGCTCGTTGGCTAAGACAGTTTGATCAACGGGGTCCCAGTTCACGACTGAATCTTTTCGGTAAACTAAGCCTTTTTTATACATTTGAATAAAAAGCCACTGTTCCCATCGATAATAACAGGCGTCAGATGTATTGACTTCGCGACGCCAGTCGTAAGCAAGCCCGAGCCGTTTGAATTGCGCACGCATTTTTTTAACATTGTTTTTCGTCCACTCTGCCGGCGCAACTTTGTTTTTAATGGCGGCATTTTCAGCGGGTAAACCAAATGCATCCCAACCGGGCGGCTGCAAAACGTTTTTACCAAGCATGCCTTGATATCGAGCAATGACATCGCTGATCGTATAATTGCGTACATGCCCAACATGCAGTTCACCGCTGGGGTAAGGAATCATCGCTAAACAGTAAAATTTTTCTTTGCTAAAATCTTCAGTGACTTTATAAGTTTCTTTTTCTTTCCAATGTTGTTGCATATCAGCTTCAACAACCTGTGGATCGTATTGCTTGTCAATCATGTGGTGAAATCTTCTTTTACCCAACTTAGGTGCCAAGGATACGCGTGTCTGATCACTGGCGCAACATTAGAGGCACGCTAGCGACGGCGTTGGTAACGCGTTCGCACAATAACCAATACTATCAAGAAAATGAGAATAATCGGCGTATTGCCCCACATCGCCCAAGGTGTTCGGCCCGACATTAATTCAACATTGCCATGCAATGCGCCACGTGTGAAGCGAGGTAATTTAGCCATCAGGTTACCTCGATCATTGATGATCGCTGTCACTCCGTTATTGGTGCTTGCAAGCAGATAGCGACCGCTTTGCAGTGCACGTGTTTGGGCGATTTCCAGTTGTTGTTCAGACGCAAAAGAATGCCCAAACCAGGCATCGTCACTCAGGTTAACAAGTAGCTGAGCTTGTGGCAGATCACTGCGCAGCAAATTAGGATAGGCAATTTCATAGCAGATAAAAACAGCAATAGGTGTGCCATGTAGTTGCAGGCCTGATTGCTTTGCAGGGCCGTTCACTAAGTTGGGCAGCGGCACATTTAGTATGCGCATGACATTGCCGGCAATACTTTTTAGGGGAATGTATTCGCCAAAAGGCACTAAATGGCGTTTTGCATAAGTGCCGGTTGCATTACCAATACCTAACGCAGCGTTATAAAAAGCATTACCACCTTGAGTGGCGATCGGAATGCCGGTGATTAGCCCAGCGTGATGCTCACGCGCTAGCGCATCCATTTTTTGCAAAAAGTGATGCGCTTCCATCATGCTAATGGGCATGGCAGCTTCGGGCCAAACTACAAGGTCTGCCCAGTTTTTTTCAGTCAGTGTTTGATAATTATTTAAGGTTGGTATGACTTGTTTAGGGTCCCATTTAACTGCTTGTGGAATATTGCCTTGAATGAGGCTAACCGATAAGGTTTTGCCTGAAGATTTTGTCCAGTGAATGGGGTAGAGGATTGCGCCAATTGCAATAATGCCAACCAACCCCGCGAGGCTCCATAAGCGTTTTTTTCCTTTGTGTAAGCGCGCATAAACAACGCAGCTTGCGCATAAGACGGTAAAAAATGCCGTGCCGTAACAGCCGACAACGGGTGTAAAGCCTGATAGCGGCGAGCGAATTTGGCTGTATGCTAGCAATAACCACGGAAAACCCGTGAACAACCACTCGCGCAACCATTCAAATAACGCCCAACAAATGGGAAAGGCGACCAGTAAATTCATCGCATTCGTTTCGGGAAACAATCGTCGCCACAGCCAAGCAAAAAGTAGAAAAATAAGTGCTAGTGCTGCAACAAATAGGAGCGTGAGTAAACCTGACACAAAGACATTGACGCCCCCAAATCGATGCATGCTGACATACACCCAAGAAATGCCAACTAGAAAAAATCCAAAGCCAAACAACCAGCCTCGCCAGGCAACCCGCCACTGTTGTTGCGTGTGAATCAGGCAGTACAGCCATATCGCTGGGCAGAGCACGGCGAGCCAAAACAGATGGATCGGTGCAAACGCTAATGGCAACAAACCACCAGCCAAAAATGCTGTGACATCATGAAATAAACTTGGGAATTTTGCCGTTCGATTCATCCAGTTATGATAGAGCAAAAGAGCACAGCCGACAAACGCTTCTGTTTCGCCGATAAACAAGCTCACTTTTTGTTCAAGTTCGACGGACTTTGGGCGGCAATAGTGGCAATTTATTGTTGTTTTTCTTAGGATAATTGCTTGTTTCAGCTAATAAACTTGTGTACCGTGCGGGTCCAGGTTTTAAAAATGTTTTAAAAATAACGTAAAGAGGGTCTCCGTATGAAAAAGATATTGACACCGATAGCTGTCCTCACTAGTTTTTGCAGCGCGAGTGCGTTTGCTGCAGTGATGGCACCACAGAGTGCGCCAGCGCCTGTTGTTGGCTCACAAACACAACAAGAAATTGTTCAGCTGCAACGAGAAGTTGCTCAGCTTACGCAAGCTCAAATTCACCAAATGCATAGTGTGCCTACACAAGCTTCACAAGGTGTTGCAGTCAAACCAGCGGCAGTCACGCCGATGAAGAGCAGTGATGTGACCAACAACCAGCATTCAGTGTTTGGTACGCTTGTTGTCACTGGCCCATCAGTTGGTTTGCCAAGTCACTATGATGGTTCTTCACTTGTAGTTAATTCACCAAGCATCAACACTGACTATCGTTTGCTACAACGTAGCTCAACTGAGCGCACGCAGTTGCACGCGCATGGTTACCAATCAACTTACCCACACGTTGTGTTAAGTGGTAATCTTGAAGGCGCTGTTTCATACACATCACCTTATTCAGGTTCATACCAAAGTGATATCAACCTAACAGGCGCAGAGCTTGCTGCCTATATGGAAATCACTTCTTGGGTGAATGGTTTTATGACAGTCGATTATGATGACACGCCTGTTGCTAGTGGCCCAGGTCGTGTTGAAAATTCTCGTTTCTTCTTAGACAAAGGGTTTATCACCATTGGTAACCTCGATCGTTCATCGTTCTATGGCAGCATGGGTCAAATGTATGTGCCTTTTGGTCGCTA
>PANR01000043.1 GCA_002707695.1 Legionellaceae bacterium | reverse complement strand
TGCAGGTTAAACCCCGGCATGGTTTCATACTTCGCCTGTTTAAGGTCGCCAGAGAGAATGGCGTCTATGATACGCCGTGTCGTTGGTATTGAAAAACGTTCCCCGCCATCGCCATGCAGTCCGCCTGTCCAACCTGTGTTAACCAAGTATACACTAGCACCTGATTCTTCCAGGCGTTTAATAAGCAAGTCTGCATAAACCTGTGGACGACGAGGAAAAAAGGGCGCGCCAAAACACGTGCTAAAAGTAGGCTTCACACCCGCACCTTGTCCAACTTCCGTACTGCCTACTAGTGCTGTATAACCACTTAAAAAATAATACGCCGCCTGATGTTTATCGAGCTTAGCCACAGGGGGAAGCACGCCATACAAATCACAGCATAAAAATACGACTGCGCTCGGTAATGCACCATTGTTAGCATCAACGCGCTTTTCAATATGCTCACGCGGATAAGCACAGCGAGAATTTTGACTAAAATGAGTATCGCCATAATCAGGCGATCCATCAGGCAGCAACGCAACATTTTCCATGACCGCACCTTTTTTGATGGCTTTAAAGATGACGGGTTCTCGCTCGGCAGATAAATCGATGCACTTGGCATAACACCCGCCTTCGAAATTAAAAATTTCATCTCTACTCCAACCATGCTCATCATCACCAATAATAAATCGCTTAGGATCTGATGACAGCGTGGTTTTGCCCGTCCCTGATAAACCAAAAAACAAGGCCGTGTCGCCTGACTTCCCAGCGTTAGCTGCACAATGCATAGGCAACACATCTTGCTCTGTTAACAGAAAGTTAAGCGCGGAAAACATGGCTTTTTTCATTTCGCCTGCATATCGCGCGCCGCACAATAATATTTTTCGTTCGGTAAAATTCAACAACACACTAACATCACTATTGACGCCATCGTGCGCCGGGTCTGTATTGAACCCGGGCACACTGAGCAAAGTCCAAGGTGCTTGCTGAGCATTCTCATCTTTTTCTCGAACAAACATGTTCTGACAAAACAAATGGTGCCAAGCATATTCCGTGATAACTGTGACAGGGACCCCATATTTTTTGCTTGCACCCACGCGAAAATCACTCATAAATGCTGTTTTATCCCGCAGGTAATGATTAGCGCGTACCCATAAATCATCAAATTTATTACTATCAATAGGCTGGTTAATGGCGCCCCAATCGATGCTGTGTTCGGTGACACTATCTTTAACAATGAAACGATCTTTAGGTGAACGACCTGTTCGATTGCCCGTTGTGACACTCAATGCACCATTTGTCGATAACTCGCCCTCGCCGCGATCTACAGCCTGTTTTATTAACTCTTCGGCCGACAAATTTTCCAAAAGATTCCTAGCATTTATAGGCATATCAAGTGTCTCCATACTGCACTCCTAGTGTTTTGTCTCTGAGGACATAGGCAATGAACCATCATGATAAATACGCGCAATGTCAATTTTATCAAAACTAAAACTTTTTTGACAAAACTCACACTTCACTTTAATTTTTGTTTGCTCCTCTAGCATTTCCAGCAATTCTTGATACGGAATCGTTCGTAAAGCAGATTCCATGAGGCTTTGTGTACAAAAACAACGATAACTAACGGCTTTGGGATCAAATACCTTAATGTCTTCTTGATGATATAGACGATGCAACATGTCTATCTTATCTAGTTTCAACAGCTCTTGTTTGTCGATAGTTTGGGTGAGCGCCAACAAATGTTGCCAATACCTTTCTTGTTCATCAACGTCTTCTTGTTTGTCAACCGGCATTTTTTGCAGCATTAATCCTGCCGCCTTATCTTCATCTGCAAATAAATAAACAGCGCTTGCTAATTGTTCTGAAGCATCAAGATATTCTGTCACCGTGTCTGATAATGTTTTTCCTGTCAACTTCACAACACCCTGATAAGGTTCTTTGTTTAGCTTGTGATCAAGATTAATGGTTAAAGTGCCCTCACCACCTGTTAGCAATTTAAAATCATCAAAAACTTCGTCCGCTTCACAGTGCGCGCTGCCACGCAACATAAAGCCATCTTTTGCCTGCACAATTAAAAAACTTAGCGGACCTTCGGTTTTGAGCTGCAAACTCATCACACCCTCAAACTTCATGCGACAGCTTAATAAACATAATGCGGCGAGAGATTCACCAAGTAGTTTTTTAACAGGTCCTTCATAGTCACCCACTTGAGTGGCGTCCAGATAGGTATCATCTAGGTGAACAATGGCGCCTCGAATATGGTGGGCTTCAAATACAAAGCGCTGGATGCTATCGCTATTTTGCTTGGACATATCGGGCCCATCATACGATATTCCTCAAAAGGATGCCAGCGCTGGCCGGCAAGGGGTGTGCGAAGCTGTAAAAAATAAGCGCATGATGTATACTGCAGCGATGGCAAGCGATCAGGATAAAACGGCTCTAGGCTTTGACTTTGGAACAAAATCCATCGGCATCGCCTTTGGTCAGCAAGTCACTCAATCAGCGCGGGCACTGGGCACTGTGTGTGCTGATGATTGGGCCGCCATTGCAGCACATATCGACAAATGGCAACCCGATATTTTGGTTGTAGGGCTGCCGATCGACATGGTAGAAAAAGAAACGCCCATCACCAAAGCCGCTCGGCAATTTGCAAAAACACTTGAGCAGCGCTTTAAATTACCCGTTGAAATGATCGACGAAAAACTCAGCTCACGCGAAGCGCGGATGATCTTACAGTCAAAAGAACAGCGTTATCACAAAAAAGATATTGATGCCCTCTCAGCCGAATTAATTTTACAAAGTTGGCTCAATGAACAATCAAGCTAAAATAACACAATTACAGCAATTGCCGGGGGATTTTGTATTAGCCCATCTTGTGCTTGATCAAGCGATGGAAGGCGACATCATTTATTTTACCGATTTAGAGCTGCGCATCGGCAGTCTTCCCACAAACGACCCTACAACACGTCAATTGCTTTGTCAGTCCAAACAACTACCAACGATTGAAATTGACCATCCAGTTGTCGTAGAGCAACTGCCAAGCACATTATTTAACCTCATCATTGGACATAACAACGGCATTGCCGCGGCAATTAACCTGGCAAAACGCAATCGCTTGCAGCAACCCTTAGTCCTCCTTGCCACGGACAACGCTTTTCCTTTTACGCCCGTGCCATCAAGCATACTCGTGCCCAACCTGCCGGATGGGGTTATTGCGGCTTCACCCCTGCTTGATGACTGGGGGATAGCCAGCCGCTTAGCTTCAATCAAACCCATGCCAGGCTGCTACGCTGGCGACGTATTTGATTTAACCGCCCATTTATCAGCCACAATAGATAAAGATTTCAATATATGTCTTGCGGGCAGTGAAAATTTTATCAACAATGATAAATTAAGTGTGATAAAAAACAGGTATCAAATTGTTAAGCTTTAGACGCGTATATTTTTTAGCCTTTCTACTTTGCTGCGTGCTGTTAGGCGTTGCCCTTTTTTTGGAATATGACCAGGGCATTGAACCTTGCCTGTTGTGCATGATGCAGCGGATGATTGTTTTAGTGCTTGGCGCAATATTTTTAATTGCTTCACTACACCCTCATAACCGACCTAGTCGATGGAGTTATAACGTTGTTTTAATGCTCCTTGCTGTTTTGGGTTTGGCCTCTGCCCTGCGTCAGGTGTGGTTGCAACACTTACCCCCTTCAACACAAGCATACTGTGTCCCTGGTTACAGCTTTTTAGTAAAAACTGCCGCATGGAAAACATTATTTAAATATCTCATCATCGGCACGCCCGAATGTTCACGAGTTGAGTGGCATTTTCTCGGGCTAAGCATTGCCCAGTGGTCAGTGGGCTTTTTTATCTTCTTTATACTAGTGATTTTGTGGCAGATGCTAAGAAAAAACTAAATGAATGTTTGGCGTTTTTAACGAAGATAGTCTCGCGAGTTTGCATGCGAGTCTGTGGCGATGGGGTTTCCAAAGGGGAGCTGCGCAGCCGCTCACCTTTGGTCGCCGTCCGTGCGAACTTGCTTCGCACAGGCGAAATCAGAACAGGAAACAATCTCGGTCGCTTGCGCCCGAGATGTTGGACGAAGTAGGTCGCGTTTCACGTGGGCCTGGTAAAGAAAAGGAGGCTTTCGCCTCCTCTTCTACTTTCCACCCTTTGAGCATCCATGTCTCGGTAATCAGCAAATCCCTGCTGTGCACATCCTTGTACTGCCACATCCTTGCGGCGGAAACACGTTTCAACATCCATGATCAGCGTGTGTGGTAAAGATAGCAAACCGGCTGACAAAAACAAGCGTTCGGTAACTATGGTTTTCCCTAGGATTTTTGACGAAAATCATAAAAAACCATTAAAAACAATATATTAAACCTTTTCGACACTTTCATTTTACCGTTTTTTAAATGCTTTTCTTGGCTGTTTTTGAGATATTTCTTACAAAACGGATGGTCGTTTAACTTTTTTTCTGTGCAAAATAAAGGGGTTTTTATCCCTATTTTCAGTTAAAAAACGGCTTTTTTTGGGCATTTTTAGAACAAAATAAGAGCAAAAAAACAGCCGCTTTCTTACAAAATAATTTTTACTTAAGTTTTCCTTAAGATTTATTTAATGATTTCTTAAGGTTTCACCCAGCTTATTGCCAAGCTTAATCGGCTGGCCTGTTTTCAAATTATCGCACCAACGGATCACATTTTTCGGGGTAAGCACGATAACTGTTGACCCCAACTCAAAATGGCCCATCTCTTCACCGCGCGCTAACCGGATAGACTTCGCTGACAAATCATCACGCATCAAACGAGTCGATTTAAGTTTGCCAGACCATACGGTACAGATACTCGAAACAATAATGGCGCCCACCATAATTAAAACCATTGGCCCTACAGCGGTTTCAAACACAAAAATAGCACGTTCGTTTTTGACAAATAATCCTGAAATATTTTCAGTGGTCAACGGACTCACCGAGAACAACTTACCTGGTACGTAGTGCACGGCTTTCAAGGTGGCAGACAAGGGCATATGCACACGATGATAATCACGCGGTGATAAATAAAATGTTGCAAAATCACCATCGACGAAGGTTTCCGCAAGTGATTTGTCGCCAGCTAGCAAAGCAAGCAAGGAATAATCGATGCCTTTCGCTTGAATGAGCTCACCTTGCTTGATTGGCCCAAATTCACTAAGCGTGCCATCAACCGGCGAAACGAGCGTATGTTCGTCGCCCTCGATAGGGCGCAAACCTGGTTTTAAGTGGCGAGTAAACAAAGCATTAAATGTTTTGTATTCATCAAGCTTTTCGTGCACGGCTTCTTGCATGTTAACTTCGTAACGGCGCAAAAAATATTTTGTATAAGGCCGAGACACAAAGGGTATACGATGGTTCGCACAAAAGCCCAATAGCTTAGAAAACAAACGTTGGGGCACAATGTACTGTAACAATAATTTAATAGACATGATTAATTGACACCAATAATTTTTTAAAACTGTTAAAACGTTGCTGAGTAACCTCACCAGATTTAACCGCCGCATGCAATGCACAACCTAATTCTCTATTGTGCTGGCAGTTACGGAACTGACACTGATCTTTATACGCTTGGAACTCCCTAAAACCTGCAAATAAATCTTCTTCGGAAATATGCCACAAGCCAAACTCTCGAACCCCAGGCGAGTCAATCACGCTACCGCCCTCTGGCAAATGATAAAGCCTGGCCACTGTCGTTGTGTGACGACCATAGCCTTGCTGAGATACGGCTGACACCTTTAACTTGCTTGCCGGCAACAGCGCTTGCACTAGAGATGATTTACCAACACCTGACTGCCCAACAAACACTGCGGTTTTACCTTTCAATTGTTTGTTGAGCGGCTCCAAACTCGACTTTTGATGTGAGCTTAACAGCACCACATTAACACCAATATCTTTATAAATACTCAACCGTTTTTTTATTGTTTTTAACTCAGCGTCTTTTAACAAATCTTTTTTATTTAAGACAATCAACGGCTCAATATTTAATAGCTCAGCAGCCACCAAATATTGATCCAATAAATTTTCAGAAAATACGGGGTGAGCAGCGATCACAATTGCCATCAAATCAACATTGGCGGCCACCGGCTTTAAATCACCTTGTCGGTTTGGGCGGCTTAGTACAGATTGTCTTGCCATATGGGCTAAAACAACACCGTTGCCGTTTTTATTCATTTGCCATGCAACCCGATCGCCCACAACTAAAGGCGCAAGATTTTGTCGCAACACACATCTGTGCACATCACCGTGTTGGTCCTCTACCTCCACCGTTGCTCCATAATGTGAAATTAGCAGTCCTTGCTGCGCCTGACTTAAATCAAGCGTAGGTTCTTGTGCAGATTCAACATATTGTTGTTGGTTAGTTTGAATTCGTTGACGTTGCTGGTCGCTGAGTGGGTTTTTGTTCATAGGCAAGGGAACTTAGCTGCTGCTTTGTGCTGTCTCAGGCGGCTTGTAGTGAATATTGCGACCATCAATAGGTTGAACGGGTCTAACATTATTGTAATAAAACGCCTCAAGTGCTTTGAGTTGGGCTGCTGATGCAGTAATGGGCTCTGCAAGCACATACCATGTTATGTTACCGGTGCATGGCGGTGCTGTTAACGATCCAGTGAAACTGTAATAGGCATTGCTATCATCGGGTAGAAAATCATTGGCATTAATAACTAAGCCTGATTGGTCTGACTGATGTTTACCAAGCGGTTTGCTTGCACTAATTTTTTCCTTAATTTTATTGAGATAGCTGCTCATGCCGTCGCTGCGACGAGCTGCCTGAATAAATTGAGCTAGCGTTGTGTTAGCCTGTCCTGGCTCGACAAATATTCCAACAACAGCAAGCGCCCCTTGTTTGCCCTTATAAACAAGCTGAATTTCAGCAGGATAAGCCTTACCCGCCACACGATTTTCGCTAGGCAAATGGATGTTAAACCCCGTTAATAGGTAAGCCGCTGAGCCAATACTTAATGTATTAGATTTATTTAACATGCTTGCCTCGAGGCGACGGCCATCATCAACAACCTTGGCAGAAGTTGGCGTAAACACGAATTCTAAACTGGGCAAATTTTTATTCGGCGGAGTACCGGATGGAATATCGATTGGTGACTGCATTTGCGCTGAGCAAGCAGGGTAAATTGCTGACCAGTGCGCTGGGCCATTTTTGCCTGTGTAGTCCCAAGCTTGCTGAACAGCAATGGATGGGGTTGCCAACAAAGCAGCCACACTTACTGTGATTATTTTTGCTAATCTCTTCATATACTTTCCCAGCTCGCCAACAATCGCTATAGTAGGCGTAGCAGAACAGGCGCATTATGAAGGGATTGTGGACAAAATGAAAGTATATTTAGTCGGCGGCGCGGTTCGTGACCGCTTGCTAGGCCGGCCACATAAAGAAAACGACTGGGTGGTTGTGGGCAGCACCCCCGAGGAGATGGCTGAGCAAGGCTTTCGTCCGGTGGGCAAAGATTTCCCCGTTTTTCTTCACCCTGAAACCCATGAAGAGTATGCGCTCGCCCGAACTGAGCGGAAAACCTCAAAAGGTTACCATGGTTTCGTCTTCCACGCCGCGCCGGATGTCACACTCGAAGAAGACCTCAAGCGACGCGATTTAACCATGAATGCCATTGCGCAGAATGACCAGGGCAAGCTCATCGATCCGTTTGATGGCAAACGGGATATTGAGAACAAACTTTTTCGACACGTTTCAAGCGCATTCGAAGAAGATCCCGTCAGATTGCTGCGTGTTTGCAGGTTTTCGGCGATGTTACCCGATTTTAATACCGCGCCGGAAACCCTCGAGCTCATGAAAAACATGGTCAAAGCGGGCGAGGTAGACGCACTGGTGCCCGAACGTGTTTGGCAAGAATTAAAACAAGCGCTCGGGTATGAGCGGCCGGACCAATTCTTTGAAACGGCTGCTCGCTGCGGCGCGTTGAAAACCATTTTCAGCGAGATCAAAGAAATTTCAACAACGCTCAGCGCGCTTAAAAAAGCCGCTGAACTCAGCGACGACGCGCACGTGCGCTTTGCCGCCGCTTTTGGCCAACTCTCGCCTGGCGACGCCAAGCAGCTATGCCAGCGCTTACGAATCCCAAATAACTATGCCGGACTGCTTCAACTGGTCGCCAACCATCATTCCGCCATTGAATCACTACCCGATAGCCCTGGCGACATACTCAACTTACTCGAAAAGCTTGATCCTTTTCGCCGACCTGAACGGTTTGAACGCTGCCTGCTCGCCACTGATGCAATTTACCGATCGAAACACAACAAGGCTTTACCCACGCTGGATTTACTCAACAAGGCATACAAGGTGTGCAAAACTGTCAACCTAGATAATATCGACAAACAATCTTCGGGCACTGAAATTGCCGAAACCATTAGAAAATTACGCCTAGATAAAATCAAAGAAGCACTTAAATAAAACATTAAGCTTTATGCAAAACTAATGCCTAAAAGCAATGTGGTTAAAATCAATCAGCACAGCGCGGCCATCTTTCATTTTATTGTCTGATGCTCCTCTTGCCTGATTGATTTGGCCGAACAACCCCATGTTATGCGCATTCTTTACCACAACATCAAAAGCTTTGCCCGCGTGAATGGTTTTTTCAAACACGGTGCCCACGCCGCCTGCCTTACTATTTGACGTATCGTTCAACACAACTTCCCCACGTCGCGCAATCTCACGAAGCCCATCCCATAACGCTATTGGTGGGCGACCATTGCCGCCAAAAAACGTGTGCTCAACATTTTTTTCAATCACGCCAAAATAAATATTGTCTGGAGCCCAAGGCACACGGATTGGAAAAACGTCTTGATTAGCGCCTTGCTCACTACTGTAGGTGCGTCCATTTGGCCAACGAACAGTAAAAGTTTCTTTTGCGGGAACCATTGACGAAACCGGCTGCTGCTTGAATGAACGACCGCCTTTGTCTTTTTGCCTTTTGCGAGGTGTGGCAGCAAACTCGATGACATCTTCAACACGCTCAGGCTCGCGAGAAAAAGCCGCCGACAATTCACGACGAGACGATATTTCAGCGCTAATACTGACTGGAGCAGTCAAATTTACTCCACTTACTATAATATGGCTATCAGAATAATCAGATAAACTAACGTTTTCAGCGCCATAAAGCGATCGCAACATATCAAGCACTGTTGAGGTTTCATCAGCCGTTGTGGGGATAACAAATTTTGCCGTTAATACGTTATCAACACGATCTGAAATCGGATAAAAAAACAAGCCCAATGACCTCAACTGATCACGTTTAGCTGAAAGGTTGGTGCGAATGTCTGCTCTTGCAAGAAGCTGCTCATCTAACTGTGCATTGATTCGCTCAACAGGATCAGGCTGGTAAAATGAAAGCCAAGCGGACGTTAATACATGATTACCCTCAACTTTTAGTGTTTTTCCATCGAGCTGATCAACCACCCAAGCCGTATCATTCAAAGCAAACAAAAGCTCCTCGAGATAAGACTTGCGATCAAACTCAATGGGGCGCCCTGCAATGTATACCTTTAATTTTTCTGGAATCGTAAAACAAAAATACGTTTTTTGTGGGTGTGATTCGTTTCCTAGACTTAATGTAGTTTGATTGATGCCGTGTAACAACAAAAGCTGGGTAACTTGTTTTTCATTGGCTTTTTTTGCAGCCCGATCACTCCGCCACGAACTGAAACGTTCCCAGACCATTGACGCAATGACTCCACCAAAATACTTGTCCATGAAACGGCCTGTTCTGAGTAACAACAGTAACGAAAACCCACCGAACGTATATTGAACATAAGCTTTTCTGGCCTTTAGCTGCTTTTGTTGCTTATTGAGCGCCTGGGTTAACAGTTGCACCTGCGCTTTTGTCTTAACCTCACTGAGATCAAGCGATGCCAATAAGGCGTTTTTGTCAGTGAAAACGCCTTGGGTAATGCCTTCAGGAAATAATTTATTAATCAAAAATACCACGCTATCAAAATACGCGCCTATAACCACATAAGGTAGAATAAAAAAGAAAATTAAGAGGACCGATAACCCAGCAACATGGGTAAGCAGCGTTTCATTCTCTTTATTGTCTAATTCAACACCCGCTGTTGTCCACAAGTCCATATACGCAAGAATCAACGACCAGTACGCAGCCTTTAGCGTTGCTTTAGAAACAAAATACGATCGGAAAACGATGGGCAGTGCGCCCAAGGCTCTAGCAAAGGGTCGGTTAACCTCATCTCGCTCTTTTAGCGTGTCAGCATAGAGCGTCGATAACGCATTGAGCTCGCTAAGGCTGGCTTGCTGTAGTGCTAATTTTGATTGATCGCCTTTCATGGAAACTGCCCCATTATTTTAAGAATAATGCCCGAAAGGTAACACAGAAAACTTAAGAAAAACTTAAGGAGGCGGTTCATTTTCAACCAATCATTGGCGGAAGGCTGAGCGATCGCGATTAAACATCAATATTGGTTGCCGATAATGCGTTTTCAACAATAAAGGCGCGGCGGGGCTCAACTTGATCGCCCATCAATGTTGAAAAAATATTGTCAGCGGCGACGGCATCCTCGACCGATACTCGCAGCATGCGGCGCGTGGTTGCATCCATGGTGGTTTCCCAAAGTTGTTCGGGGTTCATTTCACCCAATCCTTTATAACGTTGCGTATTTTGCCCTCGTTTGGCTTCATCAATTAACCAACGTACCGCTTTTTTGAAACTTTTTACCGAATGCTGTTTTTCGCCCTTCTGCACAAACGCGCCTTCGTTCACGACGGCTTGGAGTTTGGCTGCTAATTGACTCAACTGCTTATAGTCATTGCCCAACAGGAAGGATTGGGTAAAGAAATAATCCATCACAACACCCTGGCTCTGCACCACGAGCTGGGGGAGAAACACATGATTTTCGATATCGGCATGAGCTGATACATTATAACGTTTTGTATCACTCGATAAATCGTCTAGCCGTGCCTGGAGGCTTTCACACCAAGACTTCATTGTTTCCTGATTTTGCAATTTTGTATCATCAATATTGTTAAGACATAACATTTCGCTTAAAACTTCCTGTGGATACAGCTTTCCAAGCTTGGTGAGCAAGCGCTCCATAGTATGCTGGTCCTTGACCAACTCTTTTAACTGACCATCATCAATAGGCGCCGCCCCTACAGCTGGGTAAAAACTCGCTTCACTGAGCGCCTCAGCCATCAGATACGCCTCAAGCTCGCCATCATCCTTAATATATTGGCTTTTCTTACCCTTGGTCACCCGATATAAAGGTGGCTGTGCAATGTAAACATGGCCGTTGGTAATAATCTCTGGCATTTGCCGATAAAAAAATGTGAGCAGGAGCGTGCGGATATGCGAACCATCAACATCTGCATCGGTCATAATCACAATCTTGTGATACCGAAGCTTGCCAACATCAAATTCTTCTCGGCCTATCCCACAACCAAGCGCCGTAATCAAGGTGCCAACCTCTGCTGATGATAGCATCTTGTCAAAACGGGCCTTCTCAACATTAAGAATCTTACCCTTAAGCGGCAAAATCGCCTGTGTGCGGCGATCTCGGGCCTGTTTGGCTGACCCGCCTGCAGAATCACCCTCAACCAAAAAGAGCTCTGATAAAGCAGGATCTTTCTCTTGGCAATCGGCTAGTTTGCCCGGCAAACCCGCCACATCTAGCGCGCTTTTGCGTCGCGTCATTTCACGCGCTTTCCGCGCGGCTTCACGCGCACGCGCAGCATCAACGATCTTACCCACAATGAGCTTGGCTTGTGCTGGGTTTTCCGCTAAAAACTCTTGCAGCTTTTCGGCCATTGTTGATTCAACAACAGGCTTGACGCTAGAGGAAACAAGCTTTTCTTTCGTTTGTGAAGAAAACTTTGGATCAGGAACCTTAACTGAGACAACGGCCGTAAGTCCTTCGCGTGCATCATCACCAGAGACCGTGACTTTAAATTTCTTGGCATAGCCTTCTTTTTCAATGTAGTTATTAAGCGTACGAGTCAAAGCACTCCTAAAACCAGATAAGTGTGTTCCGCCATCTTTTTGTGGAATATTATTGGTATAACAAAAAATGCTTTCCTGAAAGCTGTCGTTCCACTGCAAGGCAACCTCAACAATCATCTGATCTTTTTCAGTGACAAAATGAAAAATGTTCGCATTAATCGGCGTTTTGTTTTTATTTAGATATTCAACGAAAGAACCTATACCCCCTTCGTATTTAAATATATCTTCTTTTCCGCTGCGCTCATCTTTAAGATGAATTTTAATCCCAGGGTTCAAAAAAGACAGTTCTCGCAAACGCTTACTGAGTATTTCATAATGAAATTCTGTCGTCGAGAAAACGTCTGCACTCGGCTTGAATTGGACGGTCGTTCCCGTACCCTCAGTATCGCCAATAACCTTGAGTGGCGAATCAGGGTGGCCATCGTGGTAGATCTGCTCGTGAACCTTGCCCTTGCTGCGTACCGTCAAAACAAGCTCTTCTGACAGCGCATTGACAACAGAAATACCAACGCCATGCAGACCACCAGAAACCTTGTATGAGCTGCTATCAAACTTACCACCGGCATGCAGAACCGTCATAATAACTTCAGCAGCAGAACGTTTTTCTTCAGGGTGCTCGTCAACAGGAATGCCTCGCCCATTATCCTGAACTGTGACAGAGCCGTTTCCATGTATGACAACCAGAATTTCGTCACAAAAGCCGGCCAGCGCTTCGTCAATGGAATTATCAACCACCTCAAACACCATATGGTGCAAGCCGGTGCCATCATCGGTGTCTCCAATATACATACCTGGACGCTTGCGAACAGCCTCTAAGCCTTTTAATACCTTGATATTTTGAGCGCCATATTCACTCATGCTATGGATTCCTTATAGTTCTCTAGAGCCTCTGCAGTATACCAAATAAAATCATGAAAAGCTCTATATAATGGGCCTGATAACAGCATTAAAAACAGCAAGTTATTGATGTGCAAGCACTTCAAAACATCCGATAAAATTGCAAACGCACATGAGTGTATCCCTATAGCTCTAAAATAACACTCTGCTTTTAAAGGCCTGCTGTCTATAAGCAACCTTCCTTCTTAATAAAATTCTAATTTCTATATCTTAGAGCCCATTAAATAACAAGATAGCCAAATGAGCTAGTGTTCAACCGCCGTGGTTATCGGCATATGCTCTGATAAAACGCCCTGTTCCACGTGGAACACCCTATAATCGTTATGTTGTAACAAAAAAGATAATGATTCTAGCTCAACCGCGCTAACAAACACCTGGGAAGTGAAACTAAGTAACAATTTGAGGATAAAATCCCTTTTTTCTGCATCAAGCTCTGCTGGCAAGTCATCAATAAGATAGGTGCAGCAACGCCCCGTTTCCTCGCTAAATAACAAGCCTTGGGCCAGCCTCATTGCATAAACAAACAGCTTCTGCTGCCCCCTCGACAAAACGTCTTTAGCTGGGATACCGTCTATCTGTATTTCAAGCTCGGCCCGATGGGGACCAAAGGTTGTATGTGATAGCCTCATGTCTGTACTATATGAACTGGCCAACAAATCGCTTAAGCTTTCTTTCTCAGGCCAACCTCGGCGGTATACAACGGATAATCCCTTGATTTTAAATAGCTTTTCTAATGTTTCTAGAAATTTAGACTCAAACTTTGAAAAATACTGGCTCCGATATTCATCTATGGACTCAGAGGCATTAACAAATATAGGATTCCATAGGACCACCTCATCTTTAGGCGCCCTCATTTTTAGAGCCAAGTTTCGTTGCTTTAGGCTCTTTTGCATTTCTCGCCATGCCTTTAAAAACCGTGGTTCCACGTGGAACACCCCCCAGTCTAAAAATTCACGCCGAAACTTTGGGCCCTCGTTTAACAGCGCATAGGTGTCTGGGTTGATCAATTGCACGGGCAACAGATTGGCTAGCTCAGCATTCGAGCCAGCTGTCTCGCCCTCTATTCTTATCTGGGAGTCGCCGTTCTGTGATTTAGTTATGCCGAGCTTCTTCCCATCGACGCTTGCAAACAGTGTTAGTCGATCCTGCTCGTACTGAATAAGACTGGCAGCGGATCGTGTTCGAAAAGACCGGCCAAAAGAAAGGTAGTAAATGGCCTCAAGAAGGCTCGTCTTTCCCTCGCCATTATTACCAAAAATGATATTCACCCGGGGAGAAAGCGTTAGCTTGGTATGCTCAATATTACGAAAATTGCTTATTTCTAGCGTTTTTACTGCCATACTACAACCGCATTGGCATCACAACATAGAGAAAGCTGTCATCCTGTAGAGACTCGATTAATATGCTTGAGCTAGAATCGTTAAGCGATATACGGGCTTCACCATGGTGTAAGTGTGAAGCAACGTCAAGCAGGTAATTAACATTAAAGCCAAGCTCCACGACGCCCCCGCTGTAATTTACCTCTAACTCTTCTTCAGCTTCCTCATGTTCTGGGTTGTTGGCAAAGATTCTCAGCAGATCACTGGCAAAATGAAGACGAACGCCTCGGTATTTTTGATTTGATAAAATAGCAACTCGAGCCAATACATCTTTAAGCAGGTCTGCATCAACTGTCATGTGGTTGACGAGGTTTTTGGGGATGACGCGCTGATAATCGGGAAACTTGCCTTCGATAAGTTTTGATGTAAACGTGAATTGTGGCGTTACCGCTTTTGCATGGTTGTCATTAAACTGCAAAACGATTTCTTCTTCTGTGTCTTCCAACAAACGCAACAATTCTAACACGCCTTTTCGCGGCAAAATACAGCTAAGCTTTTGATTATTAAAGCTTTTTTTAAAGCTCGCCAACGCTAGCCGGTGGCCGTCTGTGGCAACAAGCCTTAGTTCATTTTCATCCAAATCAAACAAGAGCCCATTCAAATAATAGCGAACATCTTGATGCGCCATAGCAAAGTGTGTTTGCTCAAGTAAATGTTTGAGCTCATTTTGAGGCAAACTGATTTCTACAGATATTTGCTTATCTTCAACATTAGGGAATTCATTCGCTGGCAAGGTTGATAAAGTGAACCGGCTTTTTCCGGAACGAAGCAACAACCGATCTTTTTGCTCGGTTATTTCAAGAACAGCATCTGTAGGTAATGACCGTATGATATCAAGTAACTTTTTTCCTGGAACTGTTATATCATCACTTTTAGGAAGGTCTGGCACATTAATTCGACTAACAAGTTCAACCTCTAAATCAGTGGCCGTCAGCGATAGTTGGTTGTTCGCTGTCGATAAAAGTACATTTCCCAAAATGGGCAACGTCTGTCTTTTTTCAACTGCGCCAGAAACAAGCTGTAAAGGTTTTAACAATGCTTCGCGAGAAATATTAATTTTCATAAACCACTCCTACGTTGTCAGGGTGCGTAATAAGTTTAAATAATCTTCCTGAATATCCCCACTAATTTCCCTTAATTCTTGGATTTTACGGCACGCGTGCAAAACTGTCGTGTGATCACGCCCACCAAATGCATCTGCAATTTCTGGTAAACTATGATTGGTTAATTCTTTAGCAAGCGCCATAGCAATTTGCCTGGGCCTCGCAACAGAGCGGCTTCGACGCTTAGATAGCAAATCAGCAACTTTAATTTTGTAATACTCAGCAACCGTTTTTTGAATATTTTCAATCGTCACCAATTTATCTTGCAATGATAACAAATCTTTTAAGGCTTCTTTGACAAACTCCAGTGTAATAGCTTTTCCTGTAAATTGCGCGTTAGCAACAACCCGTTTTAGTGCGCCTTCCAATTCACGTACATTAGACCGAATACGTTTACCAATAAAAAAAGCAACCTCATAAGGTAAATCGATATTAGCTTGTTCGGCTTTTGCCATTAAGATAGCAACTCTCATTTCAAGCTCTGGCGGCTCGACAGCAACGGTTAACCCCCAACCAAATCGAGATTTCAATCGTTCCTCAAGACCATTAACTTCTTTAGGATAGCGGTCACAGGTTAAAATGATTTGTTTATGTCCTTCGATTAATGAGTTAAACGTGTGGAAAAACTCTTCTTGTGAACGATCCTTTCCTGCAAAAAATTGAATATCATCAATAAGCAGGACATCCAGTGAGCGATAAAATTCTTTAAAGCCATTCATTCGGTTTGTTTGGAGCGCCCTCACCATTTCAGCAACAAATCGCTCGGAGTGAAGATATAACACTTTTGCTTGTGGTTTATCATGTAATATCTGGTTTCCGACAGCGTGCATTAAATGCGTTTTACCCAAACCAACACCCCCATATAAGAAAAGAGGGTTATAAGCGCCGCCCGGGTTTTTCGATAATTGCTTAGCAGCAGCGAGTGCAAGTTCGTTAGATTTACCTTCTACAAAATTTTCAAATGTATAGACACGATTTAGATTATGACTAAAATTTTCAGTGCTTATTTGCACTTTACTCACAAACTTATCCACAGATTTTTCAGATGGAATATCTAGTGTTTTATTATGAGAAGCCACACTAGAAGGGTGTTTTGAACCAATTTTGACAACCACTTGCCATTCCGCGCCCGTCGACAATTGAGAAACTGTTTGCTGGATAGTTCCTAGAAATTTTTCATTTATCCAGTCCACAACAAATCGATTAGGAGCGAATAAAATCAATAAGTTACCATCCTCTTGGGCTTGAAGTGGCCTTATCCAGGTATTAAAGTCTTGTTCATTAACCAAGGTCTGCAACGTTTCTAGACAACGCTGCCAAAAAGTTGCTTCGATAATTTGTGCATCCGTTGCCATGGAGCTTACCTTTCATTTATAGGCCTTTCAGTGTAACTACCTTTAAAAAAGTTATCCACATAAAATTTTAAAATTTCACTATTGTCTTTTATCCACATTTTCTGTGTATAAAAATTGTGTTAGTTGTTGATGCTATGGTGATAAATATTGAGCTTGATTTACTTGTGGATAACTCTACCAGTTACCCACAAGCTTACGGCGGCTAAGATATTGGCTACACACATTCCTTTTTTGTCTATAACTATATGTATAATAAAGTAAAAAATGACTTATCAACAGAAAATTGGCCGACTAATAATAACAATAATAATCTATATATATTTATTTTATTATTATTTATATCGTTAAAAATAAAAATTTTTATTTATCGTCCATTCACACGGGGGGAAAGCTATTGACAATGCTTCTCTCCTCCTTTAGGATCTCGCCTCCTGAGAGGATTTGACTATGAAAAGAACATTCCAGCCCAGTAATTTGAAGCGCAAGCGTACGCACGGTTTTAGGGCGCGTATGGCTACTAAAAACGGTCGCCAAGTGCTAAGCCGTCGTCGTGCCAAAGGTCGTAAGCGCTTGACTGTTTCTGATAAATAAGCCATTTGATCGAGCAAAAATACAGTTTTCCTAAAATAAGTCGACTATTAAAATCACATGAATTTCGCCATTTTGTTAAATATGGTAAAAAAGTGAGCGATAAATCCTTCCTATTATCCGCTAAACCTAATCAATATGACCATCCAAGGTTGGGTATTGTGGTGAGTAAGAAATGCAGTAAGAAAGCTGTCGAAAGAAATCGCATAAAACGTGTGATTCGTGAGAGTTTCCGTTATCATCAGCATCTTTTAGGAGGCTTCGATTTTCTCTTTATTGCGAAAAAACCTATTATCGAACAGCCTCAATCAGCGTTTCGAGCTGAACTGGATAAAAAATGGCAGAAATTAAACAAATTGCTCGACAGATAATGGTACTGCCACTAAAGCTTTACCAATTAACGCTGAGCCCTTTATTAGGGCCGCGCTGCCGTTTTTATCCATCTTGCTCCCATTATACCGAACAAGCCATTAAGGCTCATGGTGTGTGGCGAGGCAGTTATTTGAGTGTGCGGCGGTTATTACGCTGTCATCCGTTGAATCCTGGTGGTATTGATGAAGTACCACCTACTGAAAGTAAGAGATAATTATGGATTACAAACGTGTTGCCCTTTATGGTTTATTGATTGTTGTGTTGATTGTGTTATTTGGCGAGTGGGAGCGAGCCCATACCAAGCCAGTCTATGGCACAACAGCAACGGCGGTAAAAGCATCGTCGTCTTCCAGTGGTACAGCGAAAAGCGCTCAGAATGCACCTACAGGCCCGACAGAGTCGATTTCAGCCAGCAATAAGGCTTCTCCATCAGCCGGTCAGGTTGTCACAGTCGACACAGATGTGCTTAAGCTTGGTATAAACACTAATGGTGGTCAAATAATAAGCGCATCACTTCCTAAATACCCGGTTGCATTACATTCAACCCAACCATTTGAGCTCTTAAACAATGATGAGACGACCCATTACAGCGCCAATAGTGGTCTGCTAGGACTCGCTCAAGGTTCCATTTTTTATCATGTGGCTAATTCTCATTATACACTTGAAAAAGGCCAGAAATCTTTACAAGTTGTGCTGCAAGGCAATACCACCAATGGGCTGCAAATTACTAAGCTTTTCACTTTCCACCCCAATAGTTATTTAGTTGATATTAGTTATCACATCACCAATAGTGGTAGTACGTCACAGGTTGGTCGGTTGTATCTACAGACAAATCGAACGGATGTGAAACCCGATGAAGGAAAAGCACTAAGGCTTCATAGTTTCTATGGATTTGCTACATGGTTGCCACCCAACGGCTTCCAAGGCTATAAGTTTTCTCATTTAGCAGAGAATAATGTTAATGCATCAGCAAAAGGCGGTTGGTTTGCAATGTCACAGCATTATTTTTTGAGCGCTTGGATTCCAAACCCTGGACAAACATATCAATACAGTAGCCAAGATAATAATGGTATTTTCAGTTTTCGAGCAACAAGCCCTAGTTTTACCGTTCCAGCGAATAAAACAATTGATCTTGATTCACATTTTTATGTAGGACCTAAAATTACTAGTCGCCTTAATGCGGCAGCACCAGAATTAAGTAAAACAATTGATTATGGTTGGTTATGGCCCATTTCAATTTTAATTTTTTGGTTGATGTCTCACATTCACAGTGTTGTTGGAAACTGGGGGTGGTCTATTGTGCTGGTAACGGCAATTATTAAACTTATTTTTTGGAAACCTTCTGCGTCAAGCTATCGATCAATGGCCGCCATGCGTGGACTACAACCAAAATTAGCAGCGCTGAAAGAAAATTGTGGCGATGATAAACAAAAATACAGCCGCGAAATGATGGCGTTATACAAAAAAGAAAAAATTAACCCAGTAGGTGGTTGTTTACCTATTTTAATTCAAATTCCTTTCTTTATTGCACTTTATTGGGTGTTGGTGGCTAGTGTTCAACTTCGCCAGGCTCCCTTTATTTTTTGGATTCATGATTTAGCAGCGAGTGATCCTTACTACGTGTTGCCTGTATTGATGGGTGTGAGTATGTTTGTCATGCAAAAGCTTAATCCGCCGCCGCCTGATCCAACACAAGCAAAAATTATGATGTTATTACCTGTATTTTTGGTTGTTTTATTTATCCATTTTCAATCAGGGTTAATTCTCTATATGTTAGTGAATAACCTTATTTCTATCGCTCAACAGTGGTGGATCATGAAAAATTACAAAAATGATCCAAAGAAAAAACAATGGCAGCGAACAAAACACAAGAAAAATTAATAGCGCAAGATACTATAGTTGCGCCAGTCACACCGCCTGGGAAGGGCGGTGTTGCTATTGTGCGAGTGTCTGGCCCATCAGTTAAAGACATTATTCATCAAGTAGTGAAACAATCGCTCCAGCCTCGTTATGCTCACCATTTACCTTTTTATGGTGAACAACAGCAGGTTATTGATGAAGGGCTTGCTTTGTTTTTTCCAGGCCCACATTCATTTACTGGTGAAGATGTATTAGAACTACAAGGCCATGGAGGACCGGTGGTTGTTGATCAGTTGGTTGAACGAATTATTCAGCTCGGTGCACGCATGGCAAAACCAGGAGAGTTTTCCGAGCGCGCATTTTTAAATGATAAAATTGATCTTGCCCAGGCTGAAGCCATTGCTGATTTAATCAATGCGAACAATACGCAAGCAGCACAATCGGCAGTAAGATCGTTGCAAGGCGAATTTTCAATAAAAATCCATCAGCTTGTTGAGCAGTTAATTCATTTACGTATGCATGTCGAATCTGCTATTGATTTTCCTGAAGAAGAAATTGATTTTTTAAGTGATGGTAAAATCGAAAAAAAACTTGATGAAGTGATTAATCAAGTAGATGTTATCAAAAACACTGCAAAACAAGGGGTTTTATTAAGTGAGGGTATGACGATTGTTATTGCAGGCGAACCGAATGTTGGAAAATCAAGCTTGCTCAACACGCTCAGTCAACGCGAAAGTGCAATTGTAACCGACATCGCAGGAACAACGCGCGATATCTTGCGTGAATACATTCATATTGACGGATTACCGCTGCATATTATTGACACGGCTGGACTGCGTGAAAGTGATGATGTCGTTGAGAAAGAAGGCATTAAACGAGCTAAAAAAGCCATGGAAGATGCGGATGAAATTCTTGTTTTAGCCGATGTAATAAAACAGCAATCTATCGATTTAACACAATACCCTCACAATAAACCCATCACTGTGGTTTACAATAAAATTGATTTGTTGGATAAGGTGCTTGAAAATTCGAATGAAGCTATTTATTTATCTGCAAAAACAGGCCAGGGCATTGATGCGTTAAAACAACATCTCAAAAAAACGGCAGGATTTCACGAAGAAGACGGCACGTTTATTGCAAGACGACGCCATCTTAATGCAATTGAAAGCGCGCATGAGCATTTATTAAAGGGAAAAG
>PANR01000042.1 GCA_002707695.1 Legionellaceae bacterium | reverse complement strand
TTCCCGCTGAACGCCCGAGACAGGAGTCGAGGGCAGGCTTTCAAGCGAAGCATGGAATGCGTAGCGCTGAAAGGAATCCAGCCTCAACCCCGCTGTCATTCCCGCGCAGACGGGAATCCAGTTCTAAATTAATATTCCTGGATCCCCGATAAGTGCCCTGCGGGTGCAGGTTGGGGATAAGAGCATAAGAATCAGCTAAACCAAGGCCAACATCTTATTTAAACGTTTCACAAAGGTCGCTGGATCATTAAGCTTACCCCCTTCAGCAAGCAAGGCTTGATCAAACAAGATCTCTGTCCATTCATTAAATTGAGCATCATCGGTTTCAGCTTTCAAACGCTCGATGATGGCATGTGTTGGATTGATTTCAAGAATCGGTTTGCTCATAAAGGCTTGCTGACCAGCCGCTTCCATAATACGTTGCAAATTCGCACTCATATCATTCTCGCCAACAACAATACAAGCAGGTGAGTCGGTCAAACGATGCGTGATACGAACATCAGACACTTTGCTTTCAAGCTGCTTTTTCATTTGCTCTAGCACGCTCTTGAACTCATCTTCTTCTTTTTTCTTCTCTTCTTCACTGGGCTTATCATCTAAATCACCAAGATCCAAGTCCCCTTTGGCAATCGACTGCAACGATTTACCGTCAAATTCAGTTAAATGCGACACCAACCACTCACCCACATTATCCGTCAACAACAATACCTCAATCCCTTTTTGACGGAACACCTCTAAATGCGGGCTATTTTTTGCAGCATTAAATGTTTCTGCAGTCACATAATAAATATGTTTTTGCTCAGGCTTCATACGAGACACATAATCGGACAGACTAATGGTTTGTTTCTCATTGTCATCGTGCGTAGTAGAGAATCGCAGCAACTTAGCAATGCGTTCACGATTTGCAAAATCTTCGCCAGGCCCTTCTTTTAACACTTTACCAAAGGCATCCCACACAGTTTGATATTTCTCTGCATCTTTCGAAAGCGTCTCTAGCATGCTAAGTACGCGCTTAACCACGCCCGATTTAATACCCTCAACCACTTTATTGCTTTGCAAAATTTCACGTGACACATTGAGCGGCAAATCTTGGGAATCAACCAAACCTTTTACAAATCGTAAATAGAGCGGTAAAAACTGCTCGGCATCATCCATGATAAACACACGGCGCACATAAAGTTTCAAGCCGCGAGAGTGGTCTCTATCCCACAAATCAAACGGCGCTTTTGAGGGAATATACAATAAGCTCGTGTACTCCTGCTTACCTTCAACTTTATTTAAACCCCACGAAATGGGATCAACAAAATCGTGTGAAATATGCTTGTAAAACTCCTTAAATTCCTCATCTTTAATTTGGCTTTTTGGGATGGTCCACAACGCTTTGCCTCGATTGACCTGTTCCCATACCACTTTTTCGGTTTTTTTCTCTTTATCCTTTTCGTCTGTTTCCGTAATGGTTTTTTGCATCTTGATCGGGACATCAACATAGTCGGAATATTTTGTAATGATGTTTCGTAAACGAAATTCATCTAAAAATTCCTCTTCGTCTTTTTTCAACTCAAGAATAATTTCAGTACCGCGAGAATCTTTAGTGATATCTTCAATTTCATATTCACCACTGCCATCAGATACCCAACGAACAGCTTTGTCTGCCGCCTCGCCAGCTTTGCGCGAATTGACTGTAACTTTGTCAGCCACAATAAACGCTGAGTAAAAACCCACACCAAACTGACCAATCAACTTGCTATCTTTCGCTTGATCACCTGAGAGTTTTGATAAAAACTCTTTCGTGCCTGATTTAGCAATGGTGCCAAGATGTTCAATCGCCTCTTCTCGGCTCATGCCAATACCATTATCACGCACAGTAATCGTTTTTTTGGCTTTATCAAATTCAATCTCTATTTTAAGCTCAGCGTCATCGCCATAAAGCGTGTTATCATCAAGTGCAGCAAAACGTAGCTTGTCTTCAGCATCTGCGGCATTGGAGACCAGCTCACGTAGAAAAACCTCTTTATTGCTATACAAAGCATGGGTCACCAGGTGCAGTAATTGTTGAGTGGCTGTTTCAAAACCGCGCGTTTCTTTATTGCTCATTTTTTTACCCCTATTGATTGTGATAGTTGTTCTTGATATGGGGGCAACAAGCTGGATTTCAAGGGTATTTTTGGTTACCATTAAATCAACCAAACAAAAGGATAGCATTACATGGCGACACAATACGTTCCCCTCAGCCCGGTTGACTTATTGCCAGAAGAACTGCAAATCGATAAACCTTCTGAAACACCCGAGGTTGTTTATGCCGATGATCCAGCCACTTATGGCATGGTTGATTTTTCTCATGAAGAGCCTGTCACCGTTGAAGAGAACACGACTGTTGATAAGGCCAGCAGCATGTCACGCAAAATTAAAGCGCATGATTTGCTGATCTTGGATGAGGAACAACAGCTCTGCGGCATTCTCCACAGCGCTGATTTAGAAGGTGTTCGTCCCACACAAATTATGGAAAGCAAAGACATTGAAAAAAGTGAAGTGACCGTTGGCATGCTCATGACGCCACTTGATGAGGTGTTATGCTTAAACTACGATGAAATCCTCCACGCGCGCATTGGTAATTTAATCGCATCGCTTAATCAACAACGATGCGAGTATGCTCTGGCGATTGATTCTGATAAAGACAGTGGCCAACAAACAGTGCGCGGATTAATTTCAAAATGGCGCCTGACTCACCAACTGGGTGAAGAGTCAAACAAAAAAAGCTAGGGAACAGTTCTCGCTCGTTTTTTGGTTTTCAAAATCGTTAATCCACCACCAATTATCACTAGCAATATACCGAAAAAACCAAGCATTGATGGCACTTGACGAAAAAGAATGAACCCGAAAATACCCGAAAAAACTACACCGGTATAAGAAAAAACGGCAACGACACTTGGGTCGGCAAAACGAAGCGCTTGAGTAAACCCAAACTGACAACCAAACATCGCCACACCAGACACCAGCAAAATAGTCCATTCACGCTCCGTCAATGGCTGCCAATGCAATAGGACAATTGGCAGAGAAATCAGCATACAAATCAGAAAATAATAAAACAAAATACGGTCGGTTGGCTCGGTATGTAAAAGCTGGCGAACAACCACGGTCACTACCCCGTATAAAAATCCTGACAACAACGCCAGTAACGTACCAAAGTGAACAAATTCGTCGCCACTGGGCCTTACAATTAGCAGCATGCCGGCAAAACCGATTAAAATGCTCCACCATAAGCGTTTTGCGACTTTCACGCGCAACCAGACAAATAAAATTAACGGCACCCAAAGCGGCGAGGCATAAAGTAATACGGTAGCATTGACCAAAGGAATTTTGCCAAGCGACTCCAGAAACGCCAAATAAGACAACAAACCGAGTACGCCACGCACTATCTGCATAGGCAGCCGACGTGTATAAATGCGTTTGATGCCTCTAGAAAATACCCAGGGCAAACAAAATATAAAACACACGCCAAACTGAAAACAAAAAATGGTGATCTCCGGCACAGCACCTGTCACCATTTTGGCAAAAACACCAGCAAGTGATAGGCACAGAAAAGCAAAAATCGCCAGCAAAGCGCCTATCAACGGTTTTTCGGCATGTAATGTGGTAATATGGTCAGACATCATTTTATTAGACAGTATAGTCACAAACTAAGCAAGCGTAGAATGGGCAAAAATAACAACAAACTCGGCGTCTTTGGGATTGCGATGATCAGCATCGCGGGCGTATTTAGCATACGTGCATTACCCAGCATGGCTGAGTATGGCTACACATTGGTGACCTATTATTTACTGGCCGCGATTGTTTATTTCGTCCCGAGCGCCATGATCTGTGCCGAACTCTCGACGAGCTGGCCCAAAGATGGTGGACTTTATACCTGGGTGAAAGAAGCCTTTGGGCATCGAACAGGTTTTCTCACCGTTTGGCTGGAGTGGACCAATACCGTTGTAGCTTTTCCGGCCATGCTCTCATTTGGCGTTGCCACGGTCGCTTATTTAATCGACCCACACTTAGTCAACAACAAGGTGGATGTCTTTTTCATCATGCTGGCCTTTTTGTGGGGGTCAACGCTGCTCAACATCATGGGTGTACGCGTATCGCTTTGGGTCAGCAGCATCAGCACCATTGGCGGCATGGTGCTGCCTGCCGTGTTGGTCATTGTGCTAGGTGTGCTGTGGATATTACTTGGCAAATCAGCGCATATTAGCTTTGCATCAAACCATTTGAAGCCTAACTTACACTGGAGCAATGCAGCATTTCTATCCGGCATGCTGCTCTCTTATGCGGGCATGCAAGTGGCAGGGTTTCATGCACGCGATATTCAAAACCCGCAACGCAATTACTCACGCGGCATTTTAATTGCCGGCATACTCATCTTGTTTCTATACGTATTAGGCTCACTCTCAGTAGCCATTGTTATTCCGCAGCAACACATCAACCTAGTAGCAGGCATTTTTCAGGTTATGCAAACATTTTTTAGCACCTTTCACTTAAGTTGGTTAATGCCTGTCATTGCTAGCCTCATTTTGCTCGGCTTTTTTGCCAACCTAAATACATGGATTATCAGCCCCAGCCGCGGGCTATCTGAATCAGCCAAGTTTGGCGGCCTACCCAAACGGTTTGCCAAGGTTAACCGACGTGAAGCCCCCACCAACATTTTGCTGATGCAGGCAATCATTGGCTCTCTGCTGGCTTGTGTTTTTTTGTTTATGCCCACGATTAACAGCTCTTACTGGCTACTAAATGTGCTCACAGCACAGCTCACCTTTATCATGGATATTTTGCTATTTGCCGCCGCTGTGCGGTTGCGTTACTCACAGCCAGCCGTCAAACGCCATTTTCGCATTCCAGGCGGCACGCTTGGCCTCTGGCTCATCGCAGGGGTTGCCGTGGTGATGTGTGTGTTTGGTTTTGTGGTTGGCTTTGCACCACCCCATGCCCTAAAAACAGGCAACCAGTGGTTTTACGACGGATTTTTGGTGATCGGTCTCCTGGCGTTTATCACACCAGCTTTTTGGATGACCCGCCAGCGCACAAAAGCACGCTAGCCGGACACCAAAACAAGTCAAGTTACGTTAACGGGTCTCCCCAAAGCAGGCCTCACCGTTTGCACAATTACCGCCAAATGGGTGAGATGGGGTGCCGTATGGGTTGTGGCCATACCGAGGAGGAATCACCACCCCATCGTTAGCGATGTTATTAGAACGACCAAAATGGCCAGTCACCACCCCATCATGACCTTGGTAGCCTGAGTTAGGACGGTCAACAATAGCAACACCACCAGTATCGCCACCAAAACTGCTACTAGGGCCATAAGGGTTAACCGGGATCCCATCATCACCATGGTAATACCACGACCCACCACCTATCGGCATCGTGAAGCCGCTATTACGAATTGGCGGGTTTTGTGAAACCAACTGGTTTATTTCAACACCTATCCTGTGAAATTGATTGCCTATCCTGTGAAAAATATTCCCATGCGCCATTGGTTTTTTCCAATTAGCTGGGACTGGTTGCGATCCACCGATCAGAGACGGGCTATAATCGACGTTTGCAGGCACGCCAGCTGGTCGAGGAACAGAACTATTCATATCTGCAAACACAACACTACTGCACGCCCCCGCTACCAAGACGGCGCTGATTGTGCTCATTTTAGCGAAATTGAACTTCATGACATTACTCCTTTAAATTGGTGAATCCACGCTTTCATTGTAGGCTAAAAAACGCTGATCGGCTAATAAAAAGAGGAGGTAAAGCGCTTAATCTCGCCTTAACTAAACATTGAGAAAAATCAAACCACAAAAAAGCCCCGAGCGCATCGGGGCTTAATTTGATTTGATTGTTAACCTGTGGCTTAGATAACACCGCCAGCATCAAGAATCTCTCCATCCATTCTCTGGCGAATAGACTGCTCTCGCCAGTCCCGGTTACTACCGTCACGATTCGGTGGATTGAACCCCGAAATGGTAATAATAGTGCGCCTCGACTGCACCCTACCATCATGCATCCTGGTGACAGCGTGGCGATTGACACGCCAACCGTTATCCGCTGACCCGTTACCATTGCCGGATGGCGCCCCATAGATTACGGTGATACGTTGACGATGGCGATACCCAACGTCACCTGTGGCCGGGCTGTTATAGACGATACCGCTGCGCACTGTAGCATTATGCGATGGCGGCGTGGGAGGCCCATATTGGTACGCATAACAAGTGCCAGCTACCAAGGCAGCGCTCAAGATACTCATTTTAGCAAAACTTAATTTCATGATATTACTCCTTTAAATTGGTGAATCCTCAGTCAAACTATAGACCAGCACCCTAAACTTTGCCAGCAAAATGCCCATTTAAGGCACCAAATCTCGACATCGGGTTTCTTTCAGCATCAACGCGGCTATCAACGCGACAACAAAAGCGATAGGCATAATCCACATAGCAATCAGATAAGCGTGAGGCGAATAGATATGCACGCCATGCGAGAGCTTACCTTGCCAGTTCATATCCATCAACTTGCCATATAAGGGCTGAAAAATCGCACCCGCCATCATAATAATCGTGCAAGTCACCCCTTCAGCAGCAGACGTGATGGCAAACGAATTGCTTTCAACAACAAGCGGATAAGCAATCACTTGCGTACTGGCGACAAACGCGAGCAAGAAGAACAACACCGACAATTTGCCTGTGGACAAATGATGGTTGTACATAATGACAAGCACCAGAACAAACGACACCACCGCCCCCAATATCATCGGCAGCTTACGCAGTGCAATGCGGTCTGATAGCCAACCCATAGCAGGTGAACCAAAAATCGTGCCCAAAAAAATCATTGAAGTCACATAAGAAGCAACATCATGCGATAAATGCCGCGACTGACTTAAATACATGCCGCCCCACATGGCACCGAGCACAATCACAGGCAAACTCAACAGATTTGTATAAATGCCCGCTAGCCAGTTTTGTGGGTTTTTTAGAGCAAGACGAATACTCTCCCAAAAACCCATTTTATGTAATTTATTTTGCTCTTCATCATGCGCGCGGCCTAAGTTTCGCGGGTAATCACGAACGACTGACCAGACAATCAAAAGCAACAACACGCCTATCGTTGCATTCACCATCACAGCGTGGCGCCAACCTAAATGCGCACTTAAGAATGTCATTGGTGTTTGGCCCATCATACCGCCCAACATCGCCATCGTGACAACCAACCCCCCAACCAGCGCAACACGCCGCGGGGGAAACCAGCGTGAAGCTAAGCGCACACAACTGAGCATACAAAACGAACTACCCAAGCCTGTGACAAAACGAAATAGACTTAACCAATCAAACTGTTTAGATAAGGCGAATCCATAAGTGCTCGCCACACAAAATGCCATGGCAATGCTAATTAATTTTCGCGTTGAAAAACGATCGAGCAATAAACCGGCGGGAAACAAAAAAATAACATTGGCATAAAAATACATAGCCGACAAATTACCCAAGCGTTCAGCGCTTACATGAAACGTTTGCATTAACTGCGGATTAATGACATTGAACATCGTCATTTGAATAAATTCATAAAAGAAAAACAGCGCAGCACCCAACACAACAACCCACGCTTGAAGCGGGTAATCAAGTCGAATGGTCGCATCATGATGCGTTTTTTTCGCTGCGGCAATTGCTGGCATGTTGTTTCCTCTCAAACACCTCCCATAACTGGGAGAAAGTTTCACACTTTTCGATAAGTTTCTTTCGCTAAAAGCACCATTACAAGTCCTATCATAAACGCAATGGGGAAAATCATAAACCCACTTAGGTAATTATGCATAGAATAATGCGCCACACCATCAATAATCTTCCCTGACCAGTCCAAATCCATCAGCCAGCCAAACAAAGGTTGAAAAAATCCAGCACCGCCCATGATCAACACTGATGCCAGACCGAGCGCTGCGCCCGCTTGATCATGCGCATTACTTTCGGCAATGGCCGGATAGCTAATAATTTGTGTGCTACTGACAAAACCCAGCAGAAAAAACAATGCCATCATGAGCGCCAAATCATTTCCTGGCCAATACATAATCACAGCAACGACAACAATTGACAAGATTGCGCCAACAATCATTGGCACTTTTCGCCGGCCAACACTATCCGACAACCAGCCGACAACAGGCGAACCGATCAACGTACCAAAAAAAATCATGGTGGTGACATACGACGCTTGCAACGACGTAAACTGATGGACTTGTCGCAAAAACAAGCCGCCCCATACTGCGCCCAACAACATCACAGGCAAATTTAACAAACAGGTATAAACACCAAACAACCAGTTAAGTTTGTTACTAAGCACTAATTGTAAACTCTTGAGCACATCAGCACGATTAAACTGCGCTGGCTTGATCAGATGCTTAGGATAGTTATCGGGATAATCACGCACAATCCAAAAAATTAATCCAATAAAGCATACGCCTAATAGTGCATCGAGCCGCAATGCCACGCGCCAACCAAACAAGTGATTTAAATACGTCATAGGGGTTTGCCCAGCAACACCACCTAACATCATGATCGTGACGATTGCACCCGTAATCATGCCCATTTGTTTTGCTGAAAACCATCGAGATGCCAAACGTAAACAAGACAAAAATGGAAATGCCCCGCCAATCCCTGTAAGAAAACGGCCAAACATGGCTTCATACATCGAGTGAGAAAATGAAAAAATGACGGTACCGCAAACACACAAAGACATGGCGATTAAAATCAATCGCTTAGTTGGCACGCGATCTAAAATCACCCCAGCGGGAAACATAAAAAGCAAGTTAGCAATGAGGTATGCTGAGGAAATCTGTCCGAGCTGAGTAGCGTTAACAGAAAATGCGCGCATCAAATCGGGGTCGATGGCATTAAACATCATCATCTGCACAAATTCATAGAAGCAAAACAGCGACGCTGTTAAGCAAACAGCCCACGCGCGCCAATCAATTTTAGTGGAACGATTAACTTCATGATTTCTCAACATCGCCACCCCGCTTTGTCATCAGCGCTGTTGAGAAAAAAACACTTGACGGAGGGGATAGATCTCAGTAAGCTGGAGTTTTTCCCGCCTAAAAACACTTGTATGTTAGCATTTTCTTCACACATAAACCTCACTACTGTCGCAGACTTTGCACGCGGTGTAAAGAAATTTTTGACGCCTGCAACCAAGAAAAAGCCCTGAATCATCAGGGCTTATTAATCACGACAATCAAAGGTACCGGCCTCTTCCGTTGGCTTAATAGAGATAATCTTTTCGGGGCTCGCCCATGTCACAACTATTTGTCGCCAAGCAATTATCAGCAGGGTTCGCCTCACAATCACTACTCCCTTGGTAACATATTACATTTCTGGAAACGCCAGTATTTGCATGCCCAGCAGTCTGGACAAGCACGACACGACGGTAGCGAGGATAGCTGGGCACACTTGTCCCTTGTGTTGAGCGAGCCAAAACAGCTTGTGACGAGCAGAGCATCGCAGCTGCACCAAGTACTAATACCTTCATTTTACGGGTTACTTTCATCGCTGAACTCCTTGTTAATGAACACCACTTTAATAATAGCCTATACATAGAGATTTGCAATGCATTCATTACAGGCCTATCTGCCCGTGCAAATCTCTCACAATATTATCATCGTGACTTTTGCAAATCATCGGTGGCGAAATCATCAACGGCGATGACTTGTTGACGCAGCTTTTCTGCCTCACACATCTGTTGATGCTCAGCCTCAGAAATAAGCGCTTTTTTCAACGCCTCATCTAAACGCTCTGCCAAGGTCAGCGCGGTCAAATCACCCTGCCTGAAAGCCTTACGCACTTTTTTAAAGAGCTCCTCTGTCTCAATCACTTTTTTGAGCGCCGCTTCATTTAAAGCATAGGCGTTATTTTCATTGCTTATCTTTCCAACGTACATGTTTGCCGTCAAACGATCACGCGCAGCATTCGGCTGCATAAGCAAAGTTGCAACTTTTTGTTCGAGCTTATCTGCAGGACGATTGGCATAACGCCCCAGCGGAAAGACTAATGCACGCATTAACCACGCTGCCCAGCGTAACGGAAAATTTCGCAAACACTCATCAAAACTTTCTTCAATGCGATGCAAAATATCCTTCATTGCCCAATCAACGAAAGGCTTATCTAACTTGGGGCAACCATCATCCTGATAACGCTTTAATACCGCAGAACCAATAAATAAATCACTTAATATATCACCCAGACGTGCAGATATGCGCTCTTTTCTTTTTAAACTTCCACCCAGCAACAACATCGAGAGATCAGATACTAATGCGTAAGATGCGCTAAATCGTGTGAGATGTTGAAAATGGCGCTTCATCGGACCTTTTGGCGCCGCAGTGAAACGCCCACCGCTTAATGCAATAAAAAACGAGCGTGCAAAATTACTTAACGTATAGCCCAAATGCCCAAAAATCGCTTTATCAAAAGCCTTAAGCGCCACTTTTTTCTCTGTGAGCTGTGCCGATGCCCATTCAGCATGCGCATAAGGATGACAACGAAACGCGCCCTGACCAAAAATAATCATGTTGCGCGTTAAAATATTTGCTCCTTCTACCGTGATACCGATTGGCACTTGTTGATAAGCACGAGCCACGTAATTTTTAGGACCTAACATCACCGCTTTACCCGAATGTACATCCATCGCTGCAATCATCGCTTGGCGTGCTTTCTCGGTACAATGATATTTTGAAATAGCGGAACAAACGGAAGGCTTTTTACCCAAACCAACTGCAGTCATAGTCAATTCATTGAGCGCAGCACCCTCATAAGTTAATCCAGCAATCGTTGCCAGCTCTGCGCCCACTCCTTCAAACTTTCCAACTGCAATACCAAACTGCTGTCTGATGCGAGCATAAGCCCCAGTAGTGAATGCCATGACTTTTAACCCGGCTAATCCACTTGCTGGCAATGAAATTGCCCGGCCTACTGACAAACAGTTCATTAGCATGCGCCAACCTTTACCCGCTTGCTCTTGTCCACCAATGATATAATCAAGCGGCACAAAAACGTCTTTGCCTTGTGTTGGACCATTTTGAAAAACTGAACATGATGGATAATGACGACGACCGTGCTTAACGCCCTTTATGTGCGTAGGAATAATGGCACAAGTAATCCCCACCTCTTCTTGCTCGCCAATCAAATGCTCGGGATCGTATAACTTAAACGCCAACCCCAAAATGGTCGCCACAGGGCACATCGTGATATAACGTTTATCCCACGTTAAACGCATGCCCAATACTTCTTTACCCTCAAATTCGCCTCGGCAAACAATACCATAATCTTGCATTGAACCAGCATCAGAGCCAGCATGCGCTGAGGTTAAAGCGAAACAAGGCATTTCAATGCCTTTTGCTAAACGTGGTAAATAATATTTTTTCTGATCGTCTGTGCCGTAATGTAAAAGTAATTCTGCTGGGCCTAAAGAATTGGGCACGCTCACATTGACCGCCACAGTCACACTTGCAGAATATAATTTAGTGACAATAACCGAATGTGCATAAGCAGAAAAGCCATGACCGCCATATTCCTTTGGCACTTCTAGCGCGAAAAAACCATGGTCTTTAAAAAATTGCCACATTTCTTCGGGCATATCGGCATCTTCATGTGTCATTTTCCAATCGTTGATGCGACTACAGATCTCTTCAACCGGCCCATCGAGAAACGCTTGCTCGTCAGGTGTTAATTGTGGCCGCGGAAAATTTAACAGTGTTTTCCATTTTGGTTTGCCCTGAAACATTTCTGCTTCCCACCAGACATCACCAGCTTCCAATGCATCGATTTCAGTCTGAGAGACTTTGGGCATAATTTTTTTATAAAATGCAAAAAGATAGCGTGAAATGAGCTGGCGACGCAGCACGGTAAAATTAAAAGGTAAAATGATAACTACCCACAGGATCCAAAAAAATATTTTATCACCCAATGGCGCATGAGAAAAAAAGGTAAAAGGCAACAGCAATACTATGCCGGATAAAGTGAACACGATCAACGATGCACGCATCACCAACAGGACCGACATCAAGATAACAAAAGCAAACATCCACATGAATTCCATATATTACCCTTAATAATTTTGATTAAATATTATTAACAAATACCGCATCAACGCCCATCTCAAAGCAAGGTTCAGCCTCGCGAGATGTCTCGGCAGTGTAGCACAAAACCTGATATCCCTTCGATTTAATTAATTGAATTTTCTGGGCATTAATGTGCGCTTTGTTAAGATTCACCGATATGCAATTTAAATGAACAATCTGTTTTTCCCAGCCCTCAGGCAATGCTTCAAATAAAGCCGCCAGCAAGGATTGATCACTTTGTCGACGAACTTCATTTAATACAACATTTGAAAAGCTTGATATCACTATCGCGGGCAACTTGGCCTGCCAACGAGCAATATCTGCTAACACCGTGCTAACCGTTCGTTTTTCGAGCCCCCGACACGGCTTGATTTCAATATTAGCTGCTAGATTGAGCTCAACTAAACATGCCAACACCTCACCCAAGGTTGGAATGCGCTCACCTTCGCCAGCATCCAATGCTCTGAGTTCAGCCAATGTTAGCGCCAGCACATTGCCATGGCCATTTGTCGTACGATCAACCGTATCATCATGAATAACAACGGCAACTTCATCGGCACACAGCCCCACATCAAACTCAACCATGCTCGCGCCCAAGCGCTTGGCCTCACGAAATGCTTTCAAGGTATTTTCAGGGGCGCTCCCAGATGCCCCACGATGTGCAATAAATCTTGGATATTTAAATGACATCAGTTACCATCTCCTCTAAACTTACCTCACCACACGCAACACTCAGCGATTGTTGCAGTAGTGTCGCATACTTATGGATATTTTTGTAGGATTATATACATTGCTGTATGAAGCATAAAAAGGAGATGGCATTCATGCAGTGGAAACCCTAATGGGACATGGATGTCCCATTCGGAGCGACACAAGGAAGTGCTTGAACGTGTTTTCACTGCATGAATGCCATCTCCTTTAACAACCCCATTAACACAGTATGTTTAACAAAGAAATAGCAACAATCAATCACATCCCCGGCAACAAACAAACGTTTGACGGATTTATTGGTGCGGCAAAAATATTATTTATTAAAGCGATGTATGAACAACAGCCATTTCCTATTGTCGTGTTATGCACAAACAACCAAACCGCACAACAGTATTATCAATCCATGGCGCATCTCATGCCAAACGACACGGTGCACTATTTCCCTGACTGGGAAACACTGCCTTATGATATGCTTTCACCACATCAAGATATTATTTCTGAGCGACTGACACTCTTACAGCAGTTACCAGAATGTAAAAAATCGATTATTATTACTTCCATTAGCACCGCTATACAACGGTTGCCACCCACAACATTTTTAGATGGTTTCAGCCTTCAACTAAATACAGGTGGAAAACTAGCGCTTGAAAAAGTTCGAGAAAAACTGACAGAAGCCGGTTATCGCCGCGTTGAACAAGTTATGGAACATGGTGAATTTTGTATACGCGGGGCCTTACTTGACCTTTTTCCCATGGGCGCAAACCAACCTTATCGTATTGAATTATTTGATGATGAAGTTGATACGATTCGATGCTTTGATCCTGAAACACAACGTTCAACACATAAAATTGAACAATTAAATTTATTGCCCGCAAAAGAATTTCCATTCACCGATGAAGCTATACGTTTATTTCGACAACAGTGGCGAGAAAAGTTTCACGGAAATCCAGCTGGCTGCGCCGTGTATCAAGATATCAGCGATGGAAAACTCACCGCAGGGATAGAATACTACTTGCCCTTGTTTTTTGAAAAAACAGGCAGCTTGTTTGATTATCTGCCTGAAAATACCAGCATTGTGCACATTGCTAACACGCAAGATAGTTGCGATCATGCCTGGGAGATTATTTCTCGACGCCATGATCAACTTGCACATGATATCACTCACCCCATTCTCGAACCCCACCAACTGTTTCTTAATAAAACTGATTTACTCACACACTGCAAAGCTTTTTCACAGCTAACATTAACTGAAAGCCCTAGCTATACACGCCCATTGGCCTCTACACTCACGATCAACCATCAAGCAACTGATCCACTTCAATCGCTTAAATCATTTTCAAAGTCTCACCCTAATTTGCTTATCTGCGCCAATAGCATCGGACGTCGTGAAATGTTGCATCAATTATTTCACGAACATCATTTTAATCATCAGATGATTGATGACCTTCCTCAACAAGCTATAAAAGGTATTTTGCTTTGCGTGGCACCATTTCAACAAGGATTTACAAGCGATCACTACAGTTTAATCACCGAAAACGATTTGTTTGGAGAGATTGATCTACCTGCTGTTCGAGACAAAAAATCTGTCGACATCAACCAAGACAATATTATCCGCAATTTAGTCGAGCTCAATATCGGAGATGCTGTTGTACATTTAGAGCACGGCGTTGGTCGTTATCTTGGCCTTGAAAGCATCGAACATGATAGTCAATCAGATGAATATTTAAAACTGGAATATGCCGAAAAAAACAAGCTCTACGTCCCCGTTTCATCGCTTAATCTTATTAGCCGATACAGTGGACATGATGCTGAACATGCCCCGCTTCACCAACTTGGCAGTGATCAATGGGAAAAAGCAAAAAAAAGAGCAGCTAAAAAAATTCATGATGTCGCTGCAGAATTACTCGAGCTTTATGCTAAGCGCGCAAAAGAAATTGCTTTTGCTTGCCAAGCGCCTGATGAGCAGTATGAACAGTTTGCTCGTGAGTTTCCTTTCACTGAAACCAAAGACCAACACAAAGCCATTAATGAAACATTAGATGATATGTGCAGCGAAAAAATGATGGATCGGCTTATCTGTGGTGATGTGGGTTTCGGTAAAACTGAAGTGGCCATGAGAGCAGCATTTCTTGAGGTTCAAAATGGCAAACAAGTAGCGATGTTAGTCCCCACCACTTTGCTTGCTCAGCAACATTACGATAATTTTTGTGATCGATTTGCCAAGTGGCCTGTCAGTGTCGATTTGCTCTCACGCTTTCGATCTGCCAAGCAACAACAATCTACCCTAGAAAAACTAAAGCAAGGTAAAGTGGATATTCTCATTGGCACTCACCGTTTGCTACAATCTGATATTCAGTTTCGCGATCTAGGCTTGATGATTGTTGATGAGGAACATCGTTTTGGTGTAAAACATAAAGAAGCGCTGAAAACCATGCGCGCGAATGTCGATACACTCACACTGACAGCAACACCTATACCACGAACGTTAAACATGTCGTTATCAGGTATTCGTGACCTGTCGTTGATTGCCACGCCGCCTGCCAAACGCTTGGCGATAAAAACATTCGTTCATGAGCGAAAAGATCACATTATTCGCGAAGCAGCCACACGTGAAATTATGCGCGGCGGACAAGTATATTTTTTACATAACAATGTTCAAACCATCGAAAAAACGGCGGATGAATTAAACAAACTGATTCCCCAGGCACGCATTGCTATCGCGCATGGACAAATGCGAGAGCGCCAGCTTGAAAAAATTATGAATGACTTTCATCATCGAAAAACCAATTTGTTAGTTTGCACAACGATCATTGAATCTGGCATTGACATTCCAAGCGCAAATACGATTATCATCGACCGTGCAGATAAGCTTGGCTTAGCCCAACTACATCAATTACGCGGCCGTGTCGGTCGCTCACACCATCAAGCCTACGCCTATCTACTCACGCCAGGCAAAAAAGGTATAACAAGCGATGCGAAAAAGCGCTTAGAAGCTATTTCTTCACTTGAAGATCTGGGCATCGGTTTCACACTAGCCACGCATGACTTAGAAATTCGTGGTGCCGGCGAACTTCTAGGCAAAGAGCAAAGCGGGCGTATTGAAGAAATCGGTTTTACGCTATATATGGAGCTATTAGAGCGTACTGTGCAGGATTTGAAAGCTGGCAAAAAAATCAATGTGTTAAATGAATTGCCGCAAACCACGACGATTAACCTGAACAAAAGCGCTATCATTCCAAAATCATATCTTCCTGATGTGCACACACGCTTGGTATTATACAAACGTATTGCAAACTGCAAAACCAAAGCGATCCTCACTGAACTTAAGGCTGAAATGATTGATCGATTTGGCACTTTGCCCGAAGAAACACTCAACCTATTTGCCATCACTGAATTAAAACTTCTCGCTGAACCGCTCAAAGTGAAACAGATTGATATCAGCAACACCTCAGCTAAAATTGACTTTTTATCACACGCACCAATTGATCCACAAAAGATTATTGCCCTCCTCAAGCAACACAAACATCTCAAGATGGAAAAAGGTCATATACTCAAGTGCGTATTTGAAGAGGATAGTGGCGTTAAGCCACGTGTGGAAACATTGAAAAAAATATTAACTGCTCTTAGCTAATCAACAAAGGTTGGGTCAGACAGCTAGCAACCCAACCTGTGATTCCATACACCCATTACTTTGCACGAACAACAAGCACGTCACACTCAGCACCATGGATAATAGCATTGGTTGTCGAACCTATAATCGCGGTAATGCCTGAGCGACCGTGACTGCCCACCATGATTAAATCTGCTTTGACTGTCTTAGCCACTTCAAGAATTTCAGTTTTAGGATGACCAACCTCAACATAAGTATCTTTTTCATCAACACCCATTTCACCCGCAAGCTTAGCCATTTGTTTCTTGGCTTCTTCTAGCAACTGCTCTTCAACATCAACACTGCCCATGTAACTGTAAGCAATGGCCGCAAGATGCTCTACAACGTGAACGAGTGAAAGCTTTGCACCATAAGACTCAACAAGCTTCTGAACTTTTTGAACGATATGATGGTTTTCATCAGTCAAATCGGTTGCAAATAACACATGTTTGTAACTTGGCATAACACTTCTCCTTTTTTAAAAAATTTGTTTTCCTTGTCATTCCTGCTATCACAGCACACTAATCCTTTTTCTTAGGCATATAAAGATCAGTAATACTGCCCAAATAAGCTTCAGTCGCCATTGCCACTGACTCTGACAAGGTTGGATGAGGATGAATAGTCAACGCCACATCCTCTGCATCACATCCCATTTCAACAGCTAACGACACTTCAGCAATTAATTCACCCGCATTCGGGCCGACAATTCCACCGCCAATCACGCGATTACTTTCTTTATCAAATAAAATTTTTGTTAAGCCCTCATCGCGACACATCGCGAGTGAACGCCCACTCGCCATCCAAGGAAATACACCCTTGCCGTAATTCACACCTTTTTCTTTGGCTTCTTTCTCAGTCATGCCTGTCCAAGCGATCTCAGGATCGGTATAAGCAACGCCTGGAATGCAACGAGGATCAAAATAATGTTTTTTGCCTGCAATGACTTCAGCGGCCACGTGTGCTTCAGCATGTGCTTTATGCGCCAACATGGGGTTACCGACAATATCACCAATCGCATAAATGTGTGGCACATTGGTGCGTAACTGTTTATCAACTTGAATGAAGCCGCGATCATCAACCTTAACACCAGCTTTTTCAGCATCAATCAACTTACCATTAGGCACACGCCCCACAGCCACTAGCAAACGGCCATATTTCTTCGGTTTTTCTGGCGCATTTTTACCCTCAAACGTGACATAAATGCCATCTTTTTTAGCGTCAACTTTCGTCACTTTGGTTTCAAGCATGATAGCGTTATATTTTTTAGCAACACGCTTTGCCAGTGGTGCAACAACATCTTTATCTGCTCCTGGAATCAGTTGATCTGCCATTTCAACGACATCAATATTGGCGCCTAATGCATCGTATACTGTCGCCATTTCCATACCAATAATTCCACCACCCAAAACCAACATATCAACCTTGGTTTCTTCAAGCTCAAGCGCACCAGTTGAATCAACAATGCGTTTATCGTCTGGAATAAAAGGCAATTTTACCGGGCGTGATCCAGCTGCGATAATAGCATGTTTAAAACTGATGGTCGTTGCCTCTTTGCCTGATACAGCCAATTCATTTGGGCCAGTAAATTTACCTTCACCATACACAACCGTGACTTTTCTCTGCTTAGCAAGCGCAGACAACCCGCCGGTAAGCTTAGTAATCACGCTGTCTTTCCAGTTACGTAGCTTTTTAACATCGATTTTTGGTTTGCCAAATGCAATACCATTTTCACTCATGGCCTCTGCATCATCCATCACTTTAGCCGCGTGCAATAACGCTTTAGACGGAATACATCCAACATTCAAGCACACGCCGCCAAGCTTCTCTTGTTTCTCAACCAATGCAACCTTCAAACCCAAATCAGCCGCACGAAACGCCGCTGTGTATCCTCCAGGACCACTACCTAAAACTACCAGATCACATTCAATTTTTTTGTTTGCCATTTTTTACTCCAAAACCTCATTTTGAGCTGGATTCCCGCCTGCGTGGGAATGACAACGAAGATTAATTAGCATCTCACCGTTGTCATCCCCGCGCTGGTGGAGATCCAGTTAATACTATAACAACAATTTTCTTAAATCAGTCAAACACTGCGATAAATACACGGCAAAACGTGCCCCTGCCGCACCATCAATAACACGATGATCATAAGACAATGACAACGGCAACATAAGCCTTGGCTCAAATGTTTTACCATTATAAACTGGCTTCATTTGTGAGCGTGACACGCCCAAAATAGCCACTTCAGGCACATTCACAATCGGTGTAAATGCCGTGCCGCCAATACCACCTAAACTCGAAATAGTAAAACAACCACCTTGCATGTCTTTAGGCATCAACTTTCCATCTCGCGCCTTAATGCTGACTTCACCTAATTCTTTTGCCAAGTCAAACAATCCTTTCTGATCAACATCACGAATAACCGGCACGACCAACCCATTGGGGGTATCAACCGCAACACCAATATGAAAATATTTTTTCATCACGAGATGTTCGCCGCTTGGATCAAGCGAAGCGTTAAAACGCGGAAATGCTTTTAGGGCAGCAACGGCAGCTTTCATGACAAAGACCAGCGGCGTTAACTTAAAGCCTTGTTTTTCAGCATCTGCTTTGTTTTGCTGACGAAATTCTTCCATTGCTGTAATATCAGCTTCATCAAATTGCGTAACATGTGGCACTAACAACCAGTTACGCTGCATATTTTTACCCGTGAGTTTGTTAATTTTAGTCAGCGCTTGTGTTTCCACCTCACCAAACTTACTGAAATCAACATTAGGCGCAGACGGCAGAACACCTCCACCCGCACCACCACCTTGCATACGATTTTTAATAAAGTTATTTAAATCATCTTTAGTAATGCGATTTTTATCACCTGTGCCAGTTACTTGGTTTAAATCAAGATCTAACTCATATGCCAAACGCCTCACTGCAGGACCCGCATAAACATTTGCAGCGGGCGCTGCTTTGGAAACTGATTCGGCCTTAGGTGCTGGCTCAGCTGCTTGCTTAGGTTTTTCTTTAGGTTGCTCTGCAGGTTTTTCTTCAGATTTTTCTTCAGATTGTTGCTCAGCCTCTTTCTTAGGCTTTTCTTCAGACTTTTCTTCAGGTTTTGTATCAGCAGACTCCATAATGACAATCAAACTACCTTCCGATACTTTATCGCCAACTTTCACCTTAACCTCTTTCACCACACCCGCTGAAGGTGCAGGCACATCCATAGCCGCCTTTTCACTCTCTAGCGTAATCAATGAATCATCAGCTGCAATTTTATCACCTGCTTTGACCTGGACTTCAATAACCTCAACATCGGTCGCGCCGCCTATATCAGGTACTTTTACTTCTGTTGCCATAATGTTTCCTTCTAAACAGTGATCGGATCTGGTTTTTCCGAATCAATTTTGTATTGTTTCATCGCCGCCTTTACTACTGATGCAGCAACTTTACCTTCGTCAGCTAATGCCTTCAACGCATTAATCACGATGAAATAACGATTATTTTCGTGGAAATATCGTAATTGATCGCGCGTATCACTTCGACCAAAACCATCAGTACCGAGCGTTACGTAATGACCTGGCACCCACTCGCGAATTTGATCAGCATACGCACGAATATAATCACTTGCCGCAATCACTGGCCCCTTCGAATCTTTTAAACAAGTCTCCACATAACTTGGTTTGGGTTTTTTATCAGGATGCATGTGATTCCAACGACGCGTGGATAAGCCGTCACGACGCAATTCATTAAAGCTGGTCGCACTCCATACGTCAGCTGAAACGTTATGATCTTTCTCAAGTAATTCAGCGGCTGCTTCTACTTCGCGTAAAATTGTCCCTGAACCTAGCAACTGCACGTGATGTTTATGCTTCGATTGGCTTGCTTTTAGCAAATACATGCCTTTTACAATACCTTCCTCTACCCCTTTTGGCATGTCGGGGTGAGAATAACTTTCGGTTGTGACCGTCAAGTAATAATGCACATCTTCATTTTCTTGATACATACGGCGCAACCCATCTTGGATCACGACGGCTAATTCATAGCCATAAGTTGTATCGTATGCGACAGAATTTGGCACAACGGATGCAAACACATGGCTATGGCCATCCGTATGTTGCAAGCCTTCACCGGGCAAACTCGTTCGTCCAGCTGTTGCGCCGATTAAAAAGCCACGCGCGCGCATATCGCCTGCTGCCCACACATAATCCCCAACACGTTGATGACCAAACATCGAGTAGTAAACATAAAATGGAATCATCGGCATGTGGTTCGTGCTGTAAGACGTTGCCGCAGCCATCCATAAAGACATGGCCCCGCCTTCAGAAATGCCTTCTTCCATCACTTGGCCATCGGTCGCTTGACGGTAATACATCAATTGTTCACGATCAACTGGCGTATACTGCTGCCCGTGAATAGTATAGATACCAAACTGACGAAACATGCCCTCCATACCAAAAGTTCGGCATTCATCAGGGACAATGGGCACAATATGTTTACCAATGTTTTTATCTTTCAACAATGCTGTCAAACAGCGCACAAACGACATGGTGTTTGACACTTCACGATCACCAGAATTTTTCAAGACTGGCGCAAATATATCAAGCGCGGGAATTTTCATTTTAGACGATTTAGCCACACGACTGGGAATATGGCCACCGAGTTTTTTACGGCGCTCTGCTAAATATTTTACTTCCGCACTGCTTTTGCCAGGATGATAAAACTTAAACTCATCAACCTCTTTATCTTTCAAAGGAATATTAAAGCGGTCACGCACATAGCGACGCTCTTCATCCGACATTTTCTTCACATTATGCGCAATGTTCTGGCCTTCGCCGGCTTGACCTAAGCCAAACCCTTTAACTGTGTGTACCAAAATAACTGTAGGCCTGCCTTTGGTCTGCTCAGCTTGTTGATAGGCTGCGTGAATTTTTACAAAATCATGGCCGCCCAAGCCACTACGGAATAAATTAAACAAATCATCGTCACTGAGATCAGACACCAGCGCTTTTAATGCATCAGAATTAAAAAAGTTTTCACGAATAAACGCGCCATCTTTTGCGCCATAATTTTGAAACTCACCATCGACCATGCCTGTCATGCGTTTTTCGATCAAGCCATCCTTGTCTTTAGCAAAAATAGGATCCCATTGCGACCCCCACAACACTTTGATAACACGCCAATTCATTCCCCTAAAAATGCGCTCAAATTCACGAATAATGCTGCCGTTACCAAACACTGGGCCATCTAGTCGCTGCAAGTTACAGTTAATGACGAGAATTAAGTTATCCAATTTGCGGCGAGCAGCCAAATGCAATGCACCACGAGACTCGGGCTCATCCATTTCACCATCACCACAAAACACCCACACGTGACGATTTTCTGTGTTGCTAATGCCACGAAGATGGAGATATTTTAAAAAATGTGCTTGGTAAACTGCTTGAATAGCTGAAAGCCCCATTGAAACCGTTGGGAATTGCCAATAATCAGGCATTAACCACGGGTGTGGGTAAGACGACAAACCATCTCGCTCAATCTCTTGGCGGAAATTTTTTAACTGCTCTTCATTTAACACGCCCTCTAAAAAACTGCGGGCATAGTTGATAGGCGTTGCATGCCCCTGAAAGAAAACTAAATCACCTTCTTGATCATGGCTAGGCGCATGAAAATGATGATGCAAACCGACTTCGTATAAACGAGCGATTGAAAATGGCGTAGAAATATGACCACCCACACCCACTGCATATTTATTCGCACGCACTACCATGGTCATAGCATTGTAGCGATTAATATCATCAATGCGTGATTCAAGCTCAATATCGCCAGGGTATTCGGGCTGCGCTTCCACAGGAATCGTGTTGCGATGCGGAGAATTTGCAATACCAAGAATATCCAACCCTTCTTGAAACGCGGCGTTGGCAACTTGCGATACTAAAAATCTAGCGCGCTCAGGACCTTCATTTTCCAAGACGTCAGCAAAGGCTTCTAGCCATTCTTGGGTTTCTGCTGGATTGGCATCATTGGTCATTTTTTTGTCTGGCATTATTTTGTCCATCTGATCTTATATGTTCCTCTTAAGATAACATGAGAGCAGCGGACGAACAAGATTCCACTAATCAATGTGAATGGCGCCTTTTGATAAATGTGTTGCAAAAAACAAGACAAACAGAGAGGCTAGAATAGAAACGCACATCGCACTGAGAAATGCTGCGCTGTATGCATGATGTAAGGTCATGTGGCTAATGACAGTGCTCATAATTGTCATGCCTAATAATGTGCCAAATTGACGCACAAATGAAGAAACACCCGAGGCAATGGGCCGCTGTGCCTCGCTCACATAGGTCAATGACAATATCGCTGAATTCGACACAATAGAAGAAACACCCGCCGCATTAATAAACATGAAAACAGGTGTTAAATAAACGAGATGGAACATCGCGGTTAACACAAAGCCTGTCACGCCCACCACAGTTAACACTGCACTGCCTGTTAGAACGGTTCTTGGCCCAAAATAATCAATCAACGTGCCAGCAAGTGGGCCCATCAACACAACGCCAAACACTGATGACAACATCATTAACCCTGCAGCAAATGGAGAAAAATGCCAAGCAAGTTGAAAGAAAATACTCATAAAAATACCGGTCGCGCTAATAATGCGAATAAACAACACCAAAAAGGTAACCGTTCGAAAGTTTGTTTGTCTTAAAATGTTAAGGTCAATAAACGGATCAGTTTGTTTTTTTTCAATACGAAAAAATATTAGCAAACAAACCGCGGCAATCGCAAACATAGTCACCGTACGAGTAGAAAGCCAGCCCCAATCAATCGATTGCATCACACCAACTGTGAGTGTAACCAAAACAATGGTTGACAAAATAAACCCTAAGAAATCAATCGTTGCTGATTGTAGAATGGGTTTTTTATTGGGAAATAATCGCCAACCCATATAAAAACCTAAGGCTGTAACAGGCAAATTTAACCAAAAAAGATAGCGCCAAGATAAATATTCACTAAAAAAACCGCCCAACACGGGTGATAAGGTCATAAAGCTACAGGCTATCATCACCCGAAAACCATTGGCACGGCCCAATAAATTGGCAGGAAATATTTGTAGCAGCAACAACCCCTGCATACTCACAATCATTGCGCCGGCAATGCCTTGCAAAAAACGACTAATGAGCAACATCGTGGCATCTTGTGACACCGCGCAACCCACTGAAGTGACCGAAAATAATATGACGCCAGATAAAAATAAATTTCTTGGGGAAAAATAATTGCCTAATTTTCCGGCGAGAACAATAAGGCAGGTTAACGATAGCAAATAAGCATTCATCACCCAGTGCATCTCATTATGCGTGAGAAACAAGCTCTTTTGGATGGTTGGTAGTGCAACCATAACACCCGCATAATCAATAGGTATTGGCGCAAACGCAACGCCAAGAGCCACGAGCGCCCACCACATTTTTTGTTGTGCAGAAAAACTTCTCACACTATTCTCACTTCTATTAAGAGGTTATGCCAATAGCTGATCGACAAACATTTTCATGTTCATTGAGAGTGAGCCTTTAACCAATACACAGGTGTTATTATCTAACAATGCTAACACCTGTTTGGTTAGCTCAGCACAATCTTCAATAAAATGGGCGTTTTGACCAAATGCCTGAGCGGCCTCTTCAGCGATGTCCCCAATAGCAAAAAGCGCATCTACGCCCTTTGCTTTCGCATATTCACCAATCTCAGCATGAAACTGACGCTCAATTGAACCTAGCTCTCTGACTGCCCCTAAAATCAAAATTTTCTTGCCTGAAAACAAACTCAATACATCGATAGCTGCTTTAACACCAGTGCCATTGTAACCGTCATCAATCAGCACGCTTCCCTTTTGACCAGGCAACTGCTGCATGCGACGTGCGGGACGCTCAACTTGTTCTAAGCCAAGCTTTATAGCCGTGATATCAATACCCACTGCATAAGCACAAGCCGCAGCACAAGCTGCATTCATTGCGGTATGTTTGCCTGGCAGTTTTGTTTTAACTGGAAGTGTATAATCTGGAAACGTTAGCGTAAATTCACAACCCTCAAAACTGGGCACAATCTCGCTAACACTGACATCACCTTGAGCACCAAATGTTACAACTTTTTTATCACCAATTTTTTCACGCCACATTTTGATATAAGGCTCATCAGCGTTGAGTACGGCTGTGCCATTTTTTTGTAGCCCAGAAAAAATTTCTGATTTATTGCGCGCAACATCCTCGAGCCCACCTAAAAACTCACTGTGTACCAAAGCAATATTATTAATCGTCGCCACAGTTGGCTTCACCAAATCAGATAGCAAAGTTAAATCACCCGGCTTTCCCATGCCCATCTCAATCACCGCTGCACGATGATTCTTTTTTAAATTTAATAACATAATGGGCACAGTAATGTCTGTATTGAAATTTCCTTTGGTTGCAAAATAAGCTTTGCCGTAAGCCGCTTGAAAAATGCTGGCAAGCATTTCTTTTACACTGGTTTTTCCCGAACTGCCTGTTACACCCACCACTGGTATATTAAATTGCTCACGCCACTGTTTGGCACATTTTATTAATGCTTGGATAGTATCGGGCACCATTAGCACCGGAATATCTGCATTAACTGGCTTAGAAACTATTGCAGCTACTGCACCATTTTTTTCCGCATCAGCAACAAAATCATTGCCGTCACAACGACTGCCAACAATGGCTACATACAAATCGCCGGGCGATACTTTGCGACTATCCGTTTGGATATGGTTAAACTCAACTTCTGTTGTATCAGACAGGTTGAGAAACTGGGTTAATGTTTTTAGTTTCATATCTTATTCCGATTTAAACCGCTCACTATCACATCTATCAAAAAAATCAAACTACTGGATTCCCGTCCCCGCTTTCGCGGGGAGAGGCCCTACGTCGCGGGAATGACTACCCTGTACTTAGCCAACCTACAACTCTGTTGTCATCCCCGACTCGATCGGGGATCCAGTTTAAAATACATTCACCTGGATTCCTTTTGGCTCCATATACTCGACAATTAACTGCAATCTACGATTACCCATGTATTCATTCACATCGAGTTTATAAACTATTCGCAGTGCATCACAATGTTGATTGGGCCAAGCCGAGGTATCAACAAAAAAAGCAATGGCATCTAACAAACGATCACCCTTTCTTAATGTCATCTTTAAATGTTTTTCGCCAACAATGCGCTGATCTGCCAATTCAAACTCACCCTCAAACAACGGCTCAGGAAACGCTTGCCCCCAAGGACCAGACTGCTGCAATAATTCAGCGAGCCCCAGCGTTAACTCACGTTCGGTTAACTCGCCGTCGGTTAACATTTTTGCCTGCAAATCGTCTTCACTCACACGTCGCTTAACTTCATCGGCAAACAATTTTTGAAACTGCTCAAACTGATCTCGCGCAATCGTTAGCCCTGCCGCCATCGCATGGCCACCAAACTTTTGAATGAGATTGGGGTGCGCAGCGTCAATCGCCGCCAAGGCATCACGCACATGTAAGCCTGAAATAGAACGCGCAGACCCTTTCATTAACCCCTCATTTTCCAGCGCAAACACTATTACGGGGCGATGCACTTTATCTTTTATACGCGAGGCAACAATACCAATCACACCTTGATGCCATCCTTCATCAAACAAGCACAACCCACATGGCAAGTTGTCGGACAATTTTAATTGATCGACAATTTCCCACGCTGTTTTTTGCATCGTCTTTTCGATGTGCCGGCGCTCATGATTAAGTTGCTGCAGTTGCATTGCTAATTGATGTGCTTGCGTTTCATCATCTGCGAGCAAACACGCTATACCGATTGACATATCATCTAAACGACCTGCGGCATTTAAACGCGGACCAAACACAAACCCCAAATCACTGGCTGTCATTTTTGTTAATTCACGTCCTGCAACTGTGGCTAACGCTTTTATTCCTGGTACGCAGTGGCCAGCGCGAATTCGCTGTAAACCTTGATGCACTAATACGCGATTGTTTTGATCGAGCGGCACCACATCGGCAACCGTACCTAACGCTACAATATCCAACCACTGCGCCAAGTTAGGTTCAATAATATTGTGCTGAGAAAACCAATCCATTTCGCGCAACCTTGCACGCAACGCCATGAGTACATAAAACATCACGCCAACCCCAGCTAACTGTTTACTCGGAAACGCATCGTCCGGTTGATTGGGGTTAACAATCACATCTGCTTCTGGTAATTGCTCACCTGGCAAATGATGATCGGTAATCAATACTTGCATGCCTTTTTCTTTAGCCAAACAAACGCCGGCCAAGCTGCTAATGCCATTATCAACAGTGATTAGTAAATCAGGCTGTTGCTTAGCAGCCACCTTAACTAATTCTGGCGATAAACCATAGCCATACTCAAATCGATTAGGAATTAAATAACTCACATGTTTTGCACCCATTGCGCGCAGTGCGCGAATGGCTAAGCTCGTGCTTGTTGCGCCATCAGCATCATAATCACCAATGATCATAATGCTTAATTGTTGCTGCAACGCATTGACTAAGAGATCGACAGCGTCGTTTATGCCCTTCAACGACTGATAGGGCAATAACACCCGAGCGTCACGTTGCAATGCTGTGTCATCATTGACACCGCGTGCGGCGTAAATACGCTGTAAAACAGGATCAAGATGCGTTAATTGAGTGTTTGTCGGAATGGGCCGTTGAATAATCGTTTTTTTCATGGCTCGTTATGGTCTTTCTCCCAGCGCTTCATCATTTTTCTATTGTGGCGACCCGATGACAGCACCGCCCAAAACGGGCAAATTAACCATGCGATCCAGACAAGCGGGCCTACTGCTGAATTCGCTGTCATGGCAGCTAAAAAAATAAACACAACAATCGCCATGATCACCCCGCCTAAAAAGGTGGAGTACAACAAACCAATGGGGCCCAAGAATAATGCGAGCAAAATAGCTGTCGCCATATTTTTATACGGGCGAACAAGTACGTAGCGACTGTCCTCTGGCTTAAATTTACCTGATTGTTGATTGCTCATCAGCTGTCCTTATCTGTAAACTCTACCCCATACACGCTGAGTTGTCACTCTTGACAGATCAACCAGGGTTATTATATGGTCGCCCTATTAACTATTATTAAACCATCACGAGGAGCAAACCATGCCAGCAGCCAAGCCTAGCCGTTCAGAATTTAATAAAGAGTCACTAGATACAATAGCGTTTGAATGCATTCGACATCCTGAATGGGCCAGCGAGGTTGATATCACCCGCGCCCACGACAATGGAAACAATATCTTTCACGTGCTCGTGAAACTTGGCAACAGTGCTCGGGACTATTGCGCTCTCATGACAAGACTGTTTGAACTAGCTCTCTCAACACCAGCCACTCAAGCTCATTTGTTGACAGCGTTGCAAACTAAGAATGCAGACGGTATGACCCCCATGCATATAGCTGCCGGGGCCGCCGGCCACGCTACCGTTAGAGATGTTATTTTACCTGCGTATTTAAAGGCGGCCAGTAAGGTAGGATTTGATTTTAAATTGCTGGGACCCAAAGAGACAGTACTACAGTGCTACCTTAGATCAACGGGCGCATCCCACAGGACAGTACTCGGGCTTCATCCAAAATACCGCCTGATCCCAAAAATGCTCGATTTTCAAGCAAGTCGCATACTCTCTCAATTCTCAAATCATGACATGGAGGTGCTTAAAGCCTGCCTGGCTAGCCCAGCAACATCACTGAGGCTCGATAAAATCCTTTTAGAACACCTCAGAAAAATCATCAGCGGAGAAATCGCCTATCATGACGCTGAGTTTTCATCCGAGGAAATAGCCGACTTTGTTGTATCATTAACCATTTTAGCAATCAAAGATAGCACCAGTGGCAACAATGAGGAAGCACAGCAATGGCTGCGTTTAAGAAAACAGGTGCTCGATGCGGCTAACTTTGACCGAGAAGCCCTCAACACATTAACTGAAGATGGCCATAGCGCCCTCTTTTGTCTGGTAAACAACAACCCATTTGAGCAAGACAGCATCAGACTACTGGTTGATGCTGGTGCCGACCCGCATCATTGCGGCCAAAACGAGCACCCTGGCGTAATGGGTGCTGCAGCCTCAATGCATCCTCGTCTACCTGGGCAATCAGCATATGAATTTGCAAAAAGACTTATTGACGAATATTCTCGCTCAACAGAGCCTGAAGCTGGTGAAGCGATGGAAAGATTGCAGGAAATACTCAGCATTATGGATACATTTCAACCTGAAGCAGCCGCTGCCGCTGTACCAGGCGCGTCATAAACTGCTATCATCCGCGAGGGGGCAATTGATCAGTGGAACTCACACTCGACAATAATCGCGCATCGTGGATGATCACTTCGGTTAAGCCTGGCGAAATTAAGGTGAATGATGAAACCATCACGAAAAGTGTGTTAATTTCGCCACGGCAACTCATAGCAAATTGGTCAGTGCAATCCTTTGCCGACATCACACTCGATCACCTGCAACCGATTGCCGCACTCGCGCCTGACATTGTTATTCTTGGCAGTGGTCACGAACCCCACTTATTACCCGCTAAATTGATGAGCTTTTTCTTAGAACAAGGCATAGGCATTGAGTGCATGAACACGCCGGCCGCTTGTCGAACGTTTAATGTGCTCATGTCTGAAGGACGAAATGCTGTCGCTGGATTAATTATTTAGCCGGTGAAATCACTCTAACGGTTTTAATGCGATTATCTTTAACCTGCATAATTTCAATTAAATAACTGCCAATTTTAACACTCATTTTTGCCCTAGGAATATCTTCAAGTTTTTCAATAATGAGCCCGCTTAATGTTTTTGGCCCTTTCATCGGTAAACGCCACTGCAATACTTTGTTGAGCTCACGCAAGGTAATCGATGCATTAATCACGAAACTACCATCTTTTTGGGGCGAAATATCTTCACTCACTGCATCGCTATCGAGAATAAATTTCCCTAGCACTTCCTCAAAAATATTAGCAAGCATCACTGACCCTTCAATGTCACCGTATTCATCAACAACTAATGCGTAACGACGTTTTTCACGCTGAAACCCTAGCAATTGACTGAGCAGTGAGGCTGTATGCGGCACAAAATAAGGCGGCGACAAGTGCTCTAACAACGTTTTTTCGTTAAACTGCCCGTCTTTCAGTACATGGAGAATATGCTGTGGATTTAACACGCCTACCACTTTGTCAATACTGCCACGATAAACAAGAATGCGCGAAACCTGACAAGTTAAAATAAGCTCTAAGGTATCTTCCCAATCATCTTCTAAATTCACCCCGACTATTTCATTGCGCGGCATCATGATATCTTCAACGGTGATGCGCTCAAGATCTAACAAATTCATCAGCATGTCACGATGTTTTGTTGGCACCACCGGACCTGTTTCATAAACTAAAGTTCGTAGCTCATCCATGTTTAAGTGATCACCTTGACGCTCATGAACACGAATGCGAAAAAGCAATAACGCCCAACTCACTAACGTGTTCATCAACCAAATGAATGGCCAACATATCCAAAGCAATAACGATAATGGCCAAGCAACGGTATAAGCGACAGGATCTGGCCTAACGGCCGCGAAGGTTTTTGGCATGGTTTCGGCAAAAAATAACAACGCGATGGTAATGATAATACTCGCATAAGCAACACCGATATTACCCCACCATCGTATGGCTAGAAAGGTTGCAATTGATGACAGCACCACATTGGCGAGCGTGTTACCAATAAGCACTAAACTCAACACGCGCTCAGGCCTTTTTAACAGCGTGAGCAAGCGATTTGCGGTGCGATTCCCCTTGCTGGCCGCGTGCTTTAAACGATAGCGATTGCAAGCCATGAGGCCTGTTTCAGAAATAGAAAAAAATCCAGATAATAAAAATAAAGCAACTATCGCAACAATGAGCCCAATATCTTCGCCGATGTTCATAGCAATTCATACTCCCTTACTACCCATAGAGTATCACCCATTGGCGTTAAAACAAAATTTCGCGTAACATCCGAACCAACGTAAATGGCAGTGGTGAGCTGCATGCACATGGCTGTCATCCCGGGCTTGGCCCGGGATCCAGTCCTAGGACAAGCGTTCTGAAAATTGGGAGCAATTTTCAACCCAAAGTCCTTCTTGTTTGACTGGATTCCCGCCTTCGCGGGAATGACAACAAGCCGGAAACGAAGCTCATCATTGCCAAAGCAAACGATAGCGGTAGCGGTGAAGGGCTAGTGTCTGTAAAAACCCTGATTGGTCAGGATGACCAATCCGGAGCGACCAGGGACGGCTCGAGCGTGTTTTTATAGACATAGTCCTTCACCGCTACCGAATAAACGAAAATACAGGTGACACACTATGTTTGACAATTTAAGCCAACGCCTACTGGGCACCGTTCGCAAGCTTTCGGGCCGTGGTAGGATTACAGAAGACAATATCAAGGAAGCCCTGCGAGACATACGGATCGCCCTCTTGGAGGCCGATGTTGCCCTACCTGTGGTCAAGCAATTTATTGATCACATTAAAGACAAAGCCGTGGGTCAAGACGTGCTCCATAGTATTAAACCCGGCGAGGCTTTGGTTAAAATTGTTCAAGATGAGCTCACCAGCACGCTTGGCGAGGAAAATGTTGCGCTCAATCTGAGTGTCGCACCACCCGCAGTCATCCTCATGGCAGGTTTGCAGGGCTCAGGTAAAACAACTTCAACGGCTAAACTTGCCCGTTACTTAAAAGAAAAAGACAAAAAATCAGTCTTAGTCGTCAGCGCCGATGTTTATCGGCCTGCAGCGATTGAGCAACTGGCAACACTTGCCAAACAAGTTGACGTCGATTGCTTTCCCAGCGAAGCGAGTCAAAAGCCGATCGATATTGTCAACAATGCGCTTTCTCACGCCAAAAAACAACTGCACGACGTGTTGATCATCGACACTGCCGGTCGCCTGCATGTTGATGACGAAATGATGTCTGAAATCAAAAAATTGCATGAAAAAGTTAAACCTGTTGAAACCTTGTTTGTTGTCGATAGCATGACCGGCCAAGACGCAGCAAACACGGCAAAAAGCTTCAATGATGCGCTTGATTTAACCGGTGTGATTTTAACTAAAATTGATGGTGATGCACGTGGCGGTGCCGCCCTCTCCATTCGCCACGTGACAGGCAAACCGATTAAATTTATCGGTACAGGCGAAAAGATGGATGGCTTCGATGTTTTCCATCCGGACAGGTTAGCCTCGCGTATTTTAGACATGGGCGACATCGTTAGCCTTGTTGAGGAAGCGCAAGAAAAAGTTGATCAAAAAAAGGCTGAAAAGCTCAGCAAAAAAATCAAAAAAGGTAAAGGCTTTGACCTACAAGATTTTCTTGAGCAACTCGAGCAAATGAGCAAAATGGGTGGTATGGCAGGATTAATGAGCAAACTCCCTGGCATGCAACAATTACCCAAAGCGCTCAAAGCACAAGCTGATGACTCTAAAGTCACGCAAATGCGCGCAATGATTCAATCTATGACGCCAAAAGAACGTCGCTTTCCTGATGTAATCAAAGGATCACGCAAGGTTCGCATTGCTAATGGCTCAGGCACGCAAGTACAAGACCTTAATCGCTTGCTGAAGCAGTTTACTCAAATGCAAAAAATGATGAAAAAAATGGCCAAAGGCGGCATGATGAAAATGATGCGCAACATGAAAGGCATGATGCCTCCTGGCATGGATATCTCAAAACTCGGCGGTGGCGGTGGTATGCCACCATTTGAATAAGTTTAGTGACTTTTGGTGAGCGCATGCTCTGTCGGCTGCACCCGTCTAACTTTACTATCCAGGTGAGCAATCACCCAAATGATGATAATCAGACCTGCAATGAGCAGTAAAACACTATAGCGATTTCTCATCGTAGTTTCCTTAGTTTATTTTCGCTGTCTAACCTTATCGTAAAATATATGGATCGTCTCAACAAACGCGGCAAAAATCAATGCAATAAAAATTGACGATTTTGGCACGTGTACACCGCAACCTTCAACCAATAGCACCAGTCCAATTAAACTGATAAAACATAAGGCCAATAAGCGAATGCGTGGAAAAGCAAGAATAAAACGGCTGATATAACCGCTAGCAAATAACATCATCAACATCGTGATGATAATCGCAGTCGCCATGACCCAATAATGCTGAGTCACACCGACCGCTGTCATCACGCTATCGAGTGAAAAAATCATATCGAGCAAAGCAATCTGTATCACCACAATATAAAAACGGCTGCTCGCATGATTAAATGAATGACCTGACGCTTTATAAAACGTTTGACGCAATTCATCAACGGCCTTCCAGATAAGAAAAAGCCCGCCAAAAAAAAGAAACATATCGCGTATAGAAACTGGATGATACCAAAGATGAAAAACCGGCTTGGTCAAATAAACTAGCCAAAAAGCCAGCGCCAATAAAATAAGGCGCGTCACCATCGCGAAAAGAATACCCAAGCGACGAGCAAGCGCTCGTTGACCCTCGGGCAATCGTGAGCTGACTAAGCTTAGAAAAACTAAGTTATCAACGCCAAGCACGATCTCAAGCCCCGTGAGTATCAACAGTGTCAGCCAAATTTGTGGATCAGTGATACTGATTGGCAGCATTCCTTGTGTCGCTAGGTAGTGTACTAATAGTAAATGATTGTTGGCGGGTTGTCATTCTGAGCTTGACCGGGAAGCAAGCTTTCAACAAAAAACCCACCCCAGCCCTCCCTTATCAGGGAGGGAGAAAAGAACTCTCCCCCTGGCAAGGGCGGGAGAAAAAGAAAATAGTTTTCCCCCTGATAAGGGGGATTAAGGGGGTTCTTTATCCTTTAAACAAAAACCCTCCCCGGCCCTCCCTTATCAGGGAGGGAGTTATCATGAGCTTTCCCCCTGACAAGGGGGAATAAAAGGGGGTTTTGTATTTAGCTCACCCAAAAAGAAAACCCGCCGAAAGGCGGGTTTTCATGCTTAATAAAACTAAGCGGTATTGCGGTTTATAGCAAGATTGACAGTCTAGCGATACCAGTAGTAGAACCATCGCCTTGACCGTTGTTGTCTTTGCTGTAAGCGTTATCACGGTTAATTTCCAAACCAACCATTGTGTTTTGGAGAACATTAACATCATACTCAAGAGCACCGCGATTTTCTGGCACAGTAAAGCGCTCAGCACCGCCCACAGACGCAGCTGTGAAACCTTGAGTAGACCATTGATAACTAGCAGTAAGCTTGCTGTTGTAACCAGCAGTCTTAAACGCAAAGCTACCATAAATGTTACCCGCTGTTGGCTCAGCAGACTCACCTGTAGTGTCAGTAGAGTCTTTCTTCCAGATGAAGTCTCTCATGCTGTTCATCGCAGCAGCATACTGAATACCCGCTTTGAATGGACCAACCATCAATGCAAAGTTACCATCCCAACCAGCTGTACGGCGGTTGTAGTTGGTTGTTGTATACTGAGCAAATGCACCAACATCCTGCATTGCGTAGATGTAACCTAAGCTTACATCAAAACCAAGCTTGCTAAGTACGCCAGTGTAACCAATAGTTGCACCACCGTTACCGATTTGGTTAGTGTCGCTTGCTTGACCATTAGACTTAAGTTCATTAACACCGCGGAAAATAAACCCAGCCGCATGCAAACCAGATGCACCCATGTACGCTAACTGAGCACCAGTACCGCGTACTTCAGTCATTTGTTGCGTTAATGTAGGCATCATTGCATAGCGATCATATGAACCGTAAGCGAAGTACTGACGACCTACACGGAAGTCAACAGGCGCTTTGCTAAGATTCATGATGTCAACATAAGCATCATCAACATCAACACCGTTGATGTTACTGTTAGCACCACCAGTTTCATTAGCAGGGTAGTAACGAGTAGCAGCAGTGCCATCGTTGTCTGCACCTGAAATACCAGCAGGTTGGTTACGAGTTGCGTAGAATAAACCAATGTGAGCCGCAACCCAGCTATTGATTTGGCTATCAAGATTTAAAGCCAACGTTGATACGTTGAAAGCGCTTTGCGAACCTTGAGTCACAGTACTTGTTGCCAAATACTTGTCTTGAGTTTGACCGAATACATCAAGATTCAACAACCCTGATACACCGATGTGATTAAACCAATTGGCAGCTGGCAAAACACCAGTGTCATTGGTCATCGCAGCGAGTTGCTGGTTCTGAAAAGCCATCGAGCTTCCCTGACCCGTTGACTGCGAAGCAGCCAAAGCAGAAGTGCTAGCAACACTTAACGCGATAAGTGATACAGCATATTTCAATTTCATAACATTTATCTCCTTGCAAAGAAACAAAAAAACTCCTAACAAAATCGTTAAGAATCAAAGTAACGTTAGAACATAAAATGGGTTTTGTAAAGATGTAAGTATAAAAAAACTTACAAATCCATCTGCTCTTTTGCGTTAATCCTTTAACAAATATGTTTAGGATGTAGCAAATCCTACCGGAATATCCCCCCAGGTCAAGCATCATTGTGATTTTTTAATAAAAAAAACGCCCTAAATAGGGCGTTTTTAAAAAATACGGCGTTTTTTAAAGGGCATCACTGTGTTGCGCGAGATATTCAGCCACACCAGCAGGCGATGCATTCATGCCTTTATCACCTTCTTTCCACCCAGCAGGACACACTTCACCATGCTTTTCATGGAACTCAAGCGCATCAAACAAACGTATGATTTCGTCCATATTTCGACCAAGCGGTAAATCGTTCACAATTTGCGCACGCACCTGACCTTTTTTATCGATAACAAACGCGCCGCGGAAAGCCACACCCGCGTCGGGATGCTCAACACCATAAGCACGACAGATGTCATGATTGATGTCAGCGGCAAGCGTGTACTTAACCGGACCAATGCCACCTTTATCAACCGGCGTATTGCGCCATGCATTGTGCGTAAAGTGCGAATCAATTGACACACCAACCACTTCAACACCCCGTTTTTTGAATGAATCCATGCGGTGATCAAGGGCGATAAGCTCAGATGGGCATACAAACGTGAAATCAAGCGGGTAAAAAAAGACCAATGCATACTTGCCTTTGGTCTCATGCGAAAACTTGAACTCATCAACGATGCTACCATCGCCTAGCACGGCGGGTACGGTGAAATCGGGGGCTTGTCTACCTACAAGTACAGTCATAACTACGTCTCCTTATTAGATGTTTGTGGTAAAAATAAATCTGTGCAATTATTGCGCTATTTGTTTGGCGTCAGCAATCACTTTTTGTAACTTACCCTCTTGGTAAAGCTGCATAATAATGTCAGAGCCGCCGATTAGCTCACCTGCAACATAAAGCTGGGGGAATGTTGGCCAATTTGAAATTTTCGGCAATGTCTGGCGAATTTCTGGGTGCTCGAGCACGTTTACAAAGGCGAACTCAGCCCCGCAAGCTTCCAAGACCTGTACGGCGCGGGCAGAAAAGCCGCACTGTGGAATCTTTGGAATCCCCTTCATGTATAAAATGATGCGGTTGTCGCTAATCTGCTGTTTAATGTCGGCTTCAGTTGTCATGGTGCGGGATTGTAAGAGATGTCACTTCGAAGTACAAGTGACTTGTTGCGGGCTGAAGTCAACTGGGTATTTTTTTGACAATATTGGTGCTGGATGCATTCAAATTGCATGGACACTGGCATGGAAAACATTGAGCGTGTACTATTTGGTCGCCATGAAAAAAATGATGAAAAACACCTGGTTAACCGATTGCGCTTGGCTTATTGCTGGCATTGGCTTTATCTACTCACTTTTTTTAGGGGTAAGAGCACTGGGCAACCCTGATGAGGCTCGTTATTCTGAAATACCGAGAGAAATGATTAGAAGCGGTCATTTTTTGATCCCACATCTTGATGGCATTAAATATTTTGAAAAACCCGACTTATTCTATTGGCTGCAAGCCCTGAGCATTAAACTTTGGGGATTGAGCGAATGGGCGCTACGCTTTTGGCCGGCGGCCTTCGGCGTGTTAAGCGCCATTGCCGTCTATCTTGCTGCTAGAAAGCTTTACGGGCGAAGAGCGGGCATTTGCGCTGCCATTGTGTTGGCCAGCAGCTCGTTGCATTATGCGCTTTCTCATCTCATTACAATCGACATGTCGGTTTCGTTTTTCATTAGCGCAAGCTTGCTCTGCTTTATTGTCGCCGTTAATTTTCAATTTGGCCAAAAAAGACGCATTTTAATTTATTTGGCTGCAGTCATGGCTGCGCTGGCAATGCTATCAAAGGGATTAATTGGCTTTGTGTTTCCGTGCATGATTGTCTTTGCTTGGTTATTGGTAACTAATGAGTGGCGACTGCTCGGTAAAATTTATCTGATAAGCGCAATATTGATTTTCACCGCCGTGGCCCTGCCCTGGCACCTCCTCATGGCGCAAGCGCAGCCTGGCTGGGCACATTTTTATTTCATCACCCAACAATTTGCTCGCTATGCCACACCCATTGCCGGACGCCCAGGCCCTATTTGGTTTTTTACTGTTATTCTTATCGTTGGCTTTTTCCCATGGGTCGTTTTTCTTCCTCAAGCGATTAAATACAGTTGGCCAACATGGCGAGAACGCGCAACATATCGCAACGAAATCTATTTGCTGCTCTGGCCTGCTATTATTCTGGTTTTCTTCAGCCTCTCCCAATCCAAACTGATCCCGTATATTTTGCCTGCTATGCCACCACTTGCGATTTTATTGGGCAAGTTTCTCGCTGAGTTTAGCAGCCGACGCATGCGATTATTGATTCACTACCTCATCATCCAGCTCGTTGGGGTTATTTTTGTTTGTGGGTTAATCATTGCGCCGTTTTATGAGCCCATTCCAGACAAGTCGTTTGCTTACTTCATTGCAACATTATGTGGCATTTTGCTACTTTTTGGCCCGCTCACTGTCTATTGGTTTAGCAGGGTCAAAAACAGCAAGCCAACGAACAATGATGCGAAACGATTTTTTATAGGCCTTGCCCTGCTAATGGCGCTTTTCTTGCCATTGGCAAACTTGAGCTCGGGCTATTACTATAACGACTCCATCAAACCACTGGCTGAAAAAGTCAGGCCGATGTTAAAACCCGATGACATTGCCATTGATTACCGTCACTATTATCAAGATCTTCCGTTTTATTTGCGTCGCCGTGTGGTATTAACACGTCTTGCCGACGAATTGGAATTTGGCGCAACCTTGCAACCGATGCAAGGCTGGGTGTGGAGCGAGAAAACCTTAGCAAAACGCTGGCAGGGCCCCGAACAAAAACGATTATTTGTGTTCATGTCGCTGGATGACTATCAACTCTTCAAACAACAAAATCCCACACTAAAAATTTATCCCATCGCGCAAACGCAAGAAGATATTGTTATTAGCAACCAGGAGAACCCTCAATGAATGCAGCACTCTTGTTGGTTTTAGTCACCGCTTTTTTAAATACCGCCGCGCAATTATTGCTGAAAGCGGCCATGAATCGCGTTGGCGAATTTTCATTTTCATTTGCCAACATCCTCCCTATTGGATGGCAACTTGCAACCAACCCTTTTTTAATCGCCGGCCTTGGCATTTACGTCATTAGCGTTGTTGTATGGTTATTAGTGCTGTCGCGTGTCGATGTTAGCGCAGCTTACCCTCTGATGAGCGTTGGGTTTATTATCAATGCGGTTGCTGCTTATTATTTACTTAACGAGCCTCTCTCTGCACTCCGAATTACCGGTATCATTGTCATTATTCTTGGGGTATATTTGGTGACTCGAAGTGTCAGCTAGGAATCAATAAAAACATGAGCGATGATTTTTTACCTTTTGCAAAACCCGATATCAGCCAAGCCGCTATTGATGAAGTGGTAGCCTGCATTAAATCAGGCTGGCTCACGACGGGCCCTCGAACCAAACAATTTGAAAGCGACTTAGAAACCTACTTAGGCGCACCTTACACGCTTTGTCTTTCGTCAGCGACGGCGGGCCTACACTTAAGCCTACTCGCGCTGAACTTAAAACCTGGCGATGAAGTCATCACCACACCCATGACATTTGCTGCCACACTCAACACCATTATTTTAGCTGGCGGTAAACCCGTGTTAGTTGATGTTGAGCCAGGCACATACAATATCGACGTGAAAAAAATTGCTGAAGCGGTCACCGAAAAAACACGTGTGATTATGCCCGTTCATTTTGCCGGCTTACCTGTTGATCTCGACCCATTGTATGACATTGCAAAAAAACATGGCTTACGCGTCATAGAAGATGCCGCACATGCTATCGGCGCTGAATACAAAAAGCAGCGAATCGGCAGCTTTGGTGACACACAAGTGTTTAGCTTTCACCCCAATAAAAATATGACAACGGGCGAAGGTGGATGCATCACCACACGCGACGATAAAATCACGAAACAAATGATGCTTATGCGTTTTCACGGCATGGATAGAGAAGCTTGGAATCGATTTGGTAAAAGCGGTAAACAAGATTATCAAATTGTTTTTCCCGGACTTAAATATAATATGATGGATATGCAAGCTGCGCTTGGTATTCATCAACTCAAGCGGCTTGATAGCTTTATTGACAAGCGCCAACAACTTGTTAAACGCTATTATGAAAAACTAGCGGGCTGGGATGCATGGCAACTGCCTTCAACACCTGATTATGAACATCGACATGCGTGGCACTTATTTGCCCCCCTCATCAATCCCGAAAAAGCTGGTATGACGCGCGAAATGTTTATGGAAAAAATGAAAGAACAAAATATTGGCACTGGGCTGCACTATCATGCTGTTCACTTGTATCCTTATTATCGAGAACATTTTGGATTTAAACCTGGCGATTTTCCTCATGCTGAAACAATTGGTGAACGTGTAGTAAGCCTACCACTCTTCCCCAGCATGACAGAAGACGAGCAAGATCGCGTGATCGACGCCATGCGCCGCGTGATTGAATCATAGGAGTCTATTTATGTCAGCCCCACTGATTAGCATTGTTATTCCTGCACATAATGAGCAAGAAGTTTTAGAAATTTTATACAAACGTCTGACCACCGTGATGGATTCAATCGGCAAAACCTATGAAGTGATCATCACAAATGATGGCAGCACTGACAAAACAGCGAGCATGCTTGATGAGATCCAACAGCGTCGACCTGAAATTTTTCGCATTATTCATTTTCGTGGCAACTACGGACAACACATTGCTATCATGGCGGGGTTTGAGCATGTTCGCGGTCAATACATCATTACCATGGACGCTGACTTACAAAACCCACCGGAAGAAATTCCCAAAATTGTTGCGGAAATGGAAAAAGGCCATGACGTTGTCAACACGTATCGCATGGATAGACAAGATAAATTTTGGCGTCGAGCTGTTTCAAAACTCCATAATTTGCTACGACAATACATCATCACGCCTGGCATTAAAATGAAAGATGAAGGATCAATGTTGCGCGGATATCATCGAAAAATTGTCGATATCATGGCGTCAACCAATGAAGCTTCCACATTTATTCCCGCACTAGCGCTTAAGTATGCTATCAACCCTTGTGAAGTTGGTATCAAGCATGAAGAGCGTGCCGCTGGCACGACAAGCTATAATCTATTCAAACTCATTCGTTATAATTTTGATTTAGTGACGGGTTTTTCAATGGTTCCATTGCAAGCCTTCACAATGATTGGCTTGCTTACATCATCCATGAGTATTTTGTTTGTAATATATTTATTTATTCGTCGACTCGTCATTGGGCCTGAAGCGCAAGGTGTCTTTACATTATTTGCCATTGCCTTTTTTCTCATGGGCATGATTTTAATGGGGCTCGGCATTGTTGGTGAATATGTTGGACGCATGTTCCAAGAAGTTCGTAAACGCCCACGTTTTGTTATCGATCGTATTGTAGAAACTCATCATAAGGAAACACATTCATGAGCAAGAAGGTTTTAATTCTTGGTGCTAACGGTTTTATTGGCAGCGACCTCAGCGCTGCCCTGCTTGAACAAACGGATGTGGAAATTTTTGCATTTGACTTAGACAGTCATAAACTCAACGATGTCATCGATCACTCACGCTTTCATTTCACACAAGGTGATATGTTGAAGGAAAAAACTTGGATAGATGAACATATTAAAAAATGTGATGTCATCTTACCGCTTGTGGCCATCGCAACGCCAGCAACTTATGTGAGCGATCCACTTCGTGTGTTTGAATTAGACTTTGAGGCCAATCTTGAAATCATTCATCGCATTGTTACCCATAAAAAACGTGTGATTTTTCCTTCCACCTCTGAAGTGTATGGCATGTGCGAAGACAAAGCATTCGATGAAGAAACCAGCAACTTTGTGCTTGGCCCAACTCAAAAAGAACGCTGGATTTATTCTTGCAGCAAACAGCTACTCGACCGCGTCATTTACGCTTATGGGCAACACAAGCAATTAGATTTTACTTTATTTCGTCCATTCAATTGGATTGGGCCTAAACAAGATGATCCGCTAGGGAAAAATCCACGTGTACTCACCCAATTTATTGGCAATATTATGCGGGGTGAAGACATTACCTTAGTCAGCGGTGGTGAACAGCGACGCACGTTTATTTATATTGAAGATGGTATTAATTGCTTAGTGAAAATTATTGAAAACAATGACAATAAAGCAAGCGGAAGAATTTTTAATATCGGCAATCCAGAAAACGATCACTCCATTAAAGAACTCGCCGAGCTCGTGCTAAAATATGCAAAAACCCACGAAAGATATCGTGCACATGCTGAAAAAACCAAACTCGTTAGCGTGCATGCCGATGAGCATTATGGAAAATCTTATCAAGACGTTGAAGCGAGAGTGCCGTCTATTCAACGCGCTAAAGACTATCTTGGCTGGTCGCCTGTTATTTCAATGGAAGAAGCGGTTAAACGCACAGTGGCTTATCATTTAGGTCAGTGATTAGCGGCTTTTGTCAGCCTCGTACTCCGTTGTTATTCCTGCACCTTGTTGTCATTCCCGCGACTTGTCCTGCGACCTGTCCTGCGAAGCCTTGGCGAAGCAGGAAGGCGAGAATCCAGTTCTAAATAAGCATTCCTGGATCCCCGATCGAGCCGGGGATGACAACTACAGACATGGTTAAATTAAATTGGATTTGGAATATCAACAAATTCAACATTAACATCAAACTTCTCAGCTAAATGTTCGCCCAGCGCCTTTACGCCGTAGCGCTCTGTTGCGTGATGCCCCGCCGCAAAAAAGTGAATGCCTAACTCACGCGCTTGATGCGCATTATACTCAGATGCCTCACCTGTCACATACGCATCAACACCCAACTCTGCAGCACGCTTCAAACAATCTTGCGCGCCACCTGTGCACCATGCCAAGGTTTTAACCTCTTGATCATGTGCTGCAATATATAAAGGGTTGCGCTGTAATTTTTCTTCAAATACTTTTGCTAATGCTTCTACACTAAGCGGTGTTTTTAACTCACCTATCCGTCCAACACCTTTTCCATAAGATAAATCCATATCTCCAGTCACTTTCCAATCCATGAGCTGTGCTAATTGCACATTGTTGCCAAACTCATCATGACCATCTAGCGGCAGATGATAAGCCATTAAATTAATATCGTGCGCCAACAATGTTTTCAAACGCTTGGCTTTCATGCCAATTACAGCGGGTGATTCACCCTTCCAAAAATAACCATGATGCACTAACACAGCATCTGCTTTTTTCTCAACGGCTTTGTCTAACAACGCCTGGCAAGCTGTCACGCCGGTAACAATAGTCGTCACATCAGCAGTTCCCTCAACCTGCAAACCATTGGGAGCATAATCCTCGTATTCGCCGATGTTGAGCAATGTGTTGACATATTCAAGTAGCTCTTTACGTTTCATCATACCTCCAGTGAACCATTGTTACCATGCTGCACACCGTTGTCATTTCCGCACACTGTTGTCATTCCCGCGAAAGCGGGAATCCAGAAATCTATGTTTTTGAACTGGATCCCCACTT
>PANR01000041.1 GCA_002707695.1 Legionellaceae bacterium | reverse complement strand
TGCTCGTTGAAATGGATGGTTTTGAAGGCTACGAAGGTATTATTGTTATTGCAGCGACAAACCGTCCTGATGTTTTAGATCCTGCATTATTGCGCCCTGGTCGTTTTGATCGTCAGGTTGTCGTGCCATTGCCTGATATTCGTGGGCGTGAGCACATTCTTAAAGTTCATTTGAAAAAAGTGCCCTGTGATGACAAGGTGAATCCTCTCACTATTGCACGTGGAACGCCGGGTTTTTCAGGCGCTGACCTTGCGAATTTGATTAATGAAGCTGCGCTATTTGCTGCGCGTGCCAACAAGTCTAAAGTGACCATGGCGGAAATGGAAAAAGCGAAAGACAAGATTATGATGGGAGCTGAGCGCCGTTCTATGGTGATGAGCGAAGCTGAGAAAAAACTCACGGCTTATCACGAAGCGGGTCATGCCATTGTGGGTCTTAGCATGCCTGATCATGATCCGGTTTATAAGGTGACAATTATTCCACGAGGTCGTGCGCTGGGTGTGACAATGTTTTTGCCTGAAGAAGATCGCTATAGCTACTCTCGTCAACGCTTAGAAAGCCAATTGTGTAGCCTTTTTGGCGGTCGTTTGGCTGAAGAATTGATTTTTGGTAAAGAAAAAGTGACAACAGGCGCCTCTAATGACATTCAACGGGCGACAGAAATTGCGCGTAATATGGTGACCAAATGGGGGTTGTCTGAAAAACTCGGGCCTTTACAGTATGGTGAGGATGACGGCGAGGTGTTTCTAGGACAATCTATGGTGACCAAACATAAAGAGTTATCTGATGCAACGGCACAATTAATTGACGAAGAAGTTCGTCACATTATTGATAGGAATTACGGACGTGCGAAAAAAATCTTGGAAGACAATATGAAGATTTTGCACAACATGGCCGATGCGCTTATCAAATATGAAACGATTGGTGAGAGCCAGCTTAAAGAACTCATGTCAGGGGAAGTTGCAAGCGCGCCTGAAGGGTGGGATGAGGAGATGCAAAATCGTCAACCAGCCGATAAGCCAGCACCAGAAGCGCCCCCTAAAACTTCTGCACCAGATGATCTTAAGTCAGACAAGCCTGATACTGACGATCGTCACTAAACTCAATAGGTGGAGGCCATGGCAACGAAACGTCAGTACTTTGGAACGGATGGTATTCGTGGTCGCGTTGGGGCTTATCCTATCACACCTGATTTTATGCTTAAGCTCGGTTGGGCAGTCGGCAAGGTGCTCGCCAATGGCGGTAACAACAAAGTTGTCATTGGCAAAGATACCAGAATTTCTGGTTATATGTTTGAATCTGCGCTAGAAGCCGGGCTCTCGGCGGCAGGTGTTAATATTGAATTATTGGGCCCTATGCCAACCCCCGCCATTGCCTATTTAACGCGAACCCTAAACGCGAAAGCAGGCATTGTGATCAGCGCATCACATAACCCTTATCAAGATAATGGAGTTAAATTTTTTGATTCAGACGGTTGTAAATTGCCAGACCAAGTTGAGTTAGCCATTGAATCACATTTATCTGAAACGATGAGCTGCGTTTCCCCTGACAAGCTTGGCAAGGCCACGCGCATTGCCGATGCAGATAGCCAGTATATTGAGTTCTGTAAACAAACAGTGCCTTCACATTTCAGCCTAAAAGGCCTGAAGATCGTCATCGATTGCGCTAATGGTGCAACCTATCACGTTGCTCCCGATGTATTCAGCGAATTGGGCGCAGACTTGGTCGTTATAGGGGCTCAGCCTGATGGTTTAAATATCAATCGAGAGTGCGGCGCTACGCATCCTGAAGCGCTTCAACAAGCGGTATTGGCAGAACACGCTGATCTGGGTATAGCGTTCGATGGGGATGGTGATCGCGTTATTATGGTGGATCACAAAGGTTTGGTCGTCGATGGTGACGAGCTATTGTTTGTTATTGCTAAAAACTTATTGGCTCATCATCAATTGCAAGGTGGCGTGGTTGGCACGTTGATGTCAAATTTAGGGTTGGAGCTTGCCTTTCGCGAGCTAGGTGTTGACTTTATTCGGGCTAAAGTTGGCGATCGTTATGTGCTGGCTGAATTGGCACGAAAAAATTGGTTATTAGGTGGTGAATCTTCCGGCCACCTCATTCATTTAGGTTTAAATACAACTGGTGATGGTATTATTTCGGCGCTACAGGTGCTTATTGCGATGGTGCAAGCCCAGCAATCTTTATTTGAACTCAAACAGGGTATGCAAAAACTGCCGCAAACCTTGATCAATGTACCCATTAGCGGTCAAATCAACCTTGAAGAGTTGCCGCCCGTTAAACAAGCAATTATTGAGGCAGAAGCGCGTTTGCAGGCAAATGGCCGGGTGCTATTAAGGCCCTCGGGTACGGAGCCTTTAGTTCGAGTTATGGTTGAGGGCAAGAATGAAAAGCTTATTGCAGAGGTTGCAAAAGCACTTGCTGATACCGTAAAAACACATGCCTCATAGGTTTTTTTGATTGGTTGCCCCCTATATTTAGCGAATTAATACTAAATACCCCTGTTTTTTTAAAAAAAATTAAAAAAACGCTGTTAAAACAAAAAGTTTGTGATATGGTTTAGGGGTTGTGTTTTTTAACATGAGGAAAAGGGACCATGGCTGCAAGAAAAGCTAAACGGAAAACGGCTAAGAAGGCCGCTACCAAAAAGAGAGTTGTACGTAAAACTGCTGCGAAAAGAAAACCTGCTCGCAAAGCGGCAAAGCGTAAAACCACTGCTAAGAAAACTACCCGCAGAACGGCTGCGAAGAGAAAGCCTGCTAAGAAGGCTACTCGTCGTAAAACGACTGCAAGAAAACCTGCTAAAAGAACTGCTCGTAAAGCAACAGCTAAAAAAGCAACTGCTGCAGCTGCGATTAGTGTTAAAAAGCTTGGCGCAACGCGCAAGGCTTACACTAAATCTCAAATCGTAGGCACTATTGCTGAGCAAACTGGTGTTTCACGCAAGCAAGCTAATGCGATGATGGAAGTTTTCCATAACATCGTTCATGCTCACGTAACAAGTGGCAGCTGTGGTGAATTCAAATTACCTGGCATGCTTAAAGTTGTTGTTGTGAAAAAACCAGCTCGCAAAGCACGTAAAGGCATCAACCCATTCACGGGTGAAGAAATGATGTTCAAAGCGAAGCCAGCTCACAAAGTTGTTAAAGTTCGTCCATTGAAGAATCTTAAAGAAATGGTGAAATAGCAGCTTTAATTTTATGCTTTTGAAGCCCTGGTTCGCCAGGGCTTTTTATTTGAAGCACCAAAGCGTTGTTGGTCGTTTGGGTGAGGGCTTTAAGGTAATTTTTTGCTCATTTAATGTGCTGATACGGCCCAATTTTTTATGAAAATCCCTTGTATCTTCGGCTTGGCTTGGTTAGAATCTGCGGCCTTATAAATAGGAAAAATCTATGAAAACATATGTTGCTACAGAACAGACCGTCAAACGTGGTTGGTTTTTGATCGACGCCGCTGACAAGCCGTTGGGTCGCTTGGCGACTGAGCTTGCTCGCCGTCTGCGTGGGAAGCACAAGCCTGAATTTACCCCGCATGTAGATACTGGAGACTATCTGGTTGTCATTAATGCAGAGAAAGTTGCTGCCACAGGCAATAAAATGAATGACAAGATGTATTATCATCACACGGGCTATCCGGGTGGTATTAAAGAAGCGACGCTTGCCCAAATGCTTGAGCGCCGTCCAGAGCAAGTTATTGAAAAAGCAGTGAAAGGTATGATGCCTAGAGGTCCGCTAGGTCGTGCGATGCTTAAAAAATTGAAGGTATTCGCTGGCCCTAAACATGACCATGCTGCTCAACAACCTGAACCATTAAACCTAGAGGATTAACATGGCCCAAACACAATATCACTATGGCACTGGCCGCCGTAAAACGTCGACAGCACGTGTATTTTTGTCACCTGGTAAAGGGGATATCACCATCAATGGTCGCTCAATCGAAGAATTCTTCGGTCGTGAAACGGCTCGTATGATTGTTAGACAGCCACTTGAGACGCTCGATTGTGTCAATAAATTTGATATTCGTGCGACCGTCGCTGGTGGTGGCATTAGTGGTCAGGCCGGCGCATTGCGCTTAGGTTTGGCGCGTGCACTGTTGCAAGAGTCTATCGCTGCCGGTGAAGAAGATGGTGGTGAAGGCTCAGTTCGCCATCGTTTGCGTGCAGAAGGTCATTTAACACGTGATGCTCGTAAGGTGGAGCGTAAGAAGGTTGGCTTGCGTAAAGCGCGTAAGTCAGTTCAATTCTCTAAGCGTTAATGTCCTTGACCGGCGCTGTGAACGAAAAACGGGTTGCACAGAAGCTTTTTTATTCTTTTCTAGCGCTACAGCTGCTACTTTGGTCAATACTGCCTAGCATACTCCGCCGTAATTTACCCATCGATACTATTGAAGGCCTCACTTGGGGGCATGAATGGCAGCTAGGCTATGATAAAAATCCCTTCGTCAACGCTTGGCTTTCTGAAATTATCACAAAATTATTTGGCGTGCATGATTGGCCGTTTTATTTTGCTGGACAGCTGTGTGTCGTGATATGTTTTTGGGGTGTTTGGCGATTAGCCAATAAAATGTTAACCCCCTTCCAGTCGTTGGTGAGCGTATTGATGTTGGAGGGGGTCTATTATTTCACGCTCAATGCACAACAATTTGGCGATAATTTAATTGAGCTGCCGCTTTGGTCCTTACTTATTTTGTTTTTCTATCATGCATTAAAAAAGCAAGATATCGTTTCTTGGGGTTTGGTTGGGATTTTTGCAGGCCTTGCCATGATGACTAAGTACTATGCCTTTGTGTTGTTTGTGCCAATGTTGATTGCCATGTTTTACGCGAAGCGTGGCGATTTTGCCCCGTTATCTTATCCCAATATCGCAATAGCAGGCGTGCTGTTTTTAATGTGTATAGCGCCACATTTTATTTGGCTCATGTCGCACAATTATATCACCATTAAATATGCGCTGGTGCGTGTGGGTGGGGTTAGTGGTTTTTGGGAATCACATGTGGGTACAGCAAGCAATTTTGCTGTTAATCAAGTCTTGATTTTTTTACCCGCATTGCTGATTTATGCGCCTTTGTTTCTTTGTCGTCGTTCTTCCCATGTCATTACAGTTGAAAATCGTCGATACGTGTGGCTTGTTGGGGTAGGGCCTTTTGTATTGACTGTATTGTTGTCAGTTGTATTTGGTTGGCGCTTGCATGTGATGTGGGGCACACCCTTGTTGTCATTGTGGGGTGTGATTTGGTTATCTCTCTTTCGCCCTGAAATTAGCTTCAAAAAAGCTCGCCAGGTATATTACTGTGCCATTGCTGTGATGTTATTGCTGGCCGTGGCATTTACCGTTGAATACACCATGCCAAATGATAGTCGGGCGTTTTATCCTGGGCGACAAACTGCCGTATATGCCACACAGTTATGGCAAAAACGCTATCACACACCTTTACGTTATGTTGCAGGCCCACGTTGGGAAGCAGGTAATATTGCGTTTTATTCGCCGGATCGCCCCCATGTTTATATGAACTGGGATAGTGAGCGTAGCACTTGGATCAATACAGCGAAGTTGCGTCAGTCAGGCGCGTTATTTGTATGGGACCCCACAGAGAGCGCACAATTACCAGCTGCTGTTCGCCAGTGCTTTCCAACGGTTCAGCTATTAAAACCACATGTGTTTGAGCGCCCAGGCAAGGGGTCGGGCAAGGTCACGTTAAATTTTGCTATATTGCCGCCTGCGTAATATTGGCAAAAGTCGGCTATTATCCCGTAAAAAATACGGTAAGCGCAAAAATTAACCAAAACTTGACACGTGTGGCATAATGTCTTGTCCAGTTTAGCACGAGTAGGAGTAATTAGCGTTATGTCATTAGTTAATAAGAAATCTGTCATTGTGTTGTATTCAAATAATAACGATATGTACAGCCATCGTAGTCGGCTGGTATTAGCTGAAAAAGGGGTTTCTGTTGATGTTGTGGATGTTGCGCGCGTTGAACGACCTGAAGATATTGCCGATTTAAACCCTTACGGCATGGCGCCTACATTGGTTGATAAAGATTTAGTGTTGTATGAATCACGTATCATTATGGAGTATTTAGATGAACGTTTTCCTCATCCACCACTTTTGCCAGTTTATCCTGTTGCGCGTGCGCAGTGCCGGCTGACGATGTATCGTATTGATCGTGATTGGTATAGTTTGGCGCATCAGATTGAAAAAGGTGAAAATGCCGATGAGGCGCGTGAAGAACTAAAAGAAAATCTTATTAGTATCGCATCAGCGTTTGAAGAAACACCTTATTTTTTAAGTGAAGAATTTACATTGGTTGATTGTTGTATGGGCGTATTATTATGGCGGTTGCCAACGCTAGGTATTGAGTTGCCAAATACAGCGAAAGCGCTGGAAGCTTATGCTGAGCGTGTTTTTGAGCGGCCAGCTTTTCAGGCCAGCTTGACCGATACTGAAGCTGAATTACGTATGCCCCTAGAATAAGGAGGTCTTTATGGATGTTAAAATGCTAGCGAATCGCCCTTATTTATTACGAGCATTTTATGATTGGATTGTTGATAGTCATTGCACGCCCTACATTGTTGTCAATGCTAATGAGCAGGATGTTGAGGTGCCGGAACAGTTTGTGGAGAACGGCAAGATTGTGTTGAATGCCTCCCCTCAAGCAACGCGCGATTTGGCTATTGAAAATCATGCCATCACGTTCCGCGCACGTTTCTCCGGCGTTACCCGTACCATTTATGCACCCGTGCAAGCAGTTTTAGCTATTTATGCCGTTGAGAATGGTCGCGGCATTGTGTTTAACGAAGAAAATTTTGATGACCAAGGTGATGAGATTGCAAAACCTGCCGGCAAGCAAAAATCAACAAAAAAAGGCAAGCCGCATTTGCGGGTGGTGAAGTGAAATATCTCGTTTACCCGCATGGCTCACGATTGCATCATTAATCTATCTGCTTTGTTATGCACTGTTGTTGGCATTTTGTTGATGGTGACAAAAGCTGAAGGGATCATATGTTTCGGTAATTTTTTCTTTAATTCTTCTCTTAACAGTTTCAAATCAATAGTTTTAGGGTTGCTGACTTTCACGTATGCGATGATATGCGTTCGCTGATTCTTTGTTTTGGCCAAAACGAGACATTCCTCTACGTTGGGCAGGGTTAACAGCTGGCTTTCAATTTCTTCTGGTTCGATTCGAATGCCATTAAGATTGATTTGGTTATCTACTCTTCCTATGAACTTAAAACTTCCATCTTCAAGTTTTATCCCAATATCTCCGGTTTTTAAAAGTGTTTTGTTCGAGACTTCGCTGATTGTTAAAAAACGCTTGCTGTTCATTTCATCGTTGTTGATATAGCGCGAGGCTAGCAGATCGCCGGCAATATATATTTCTCCCTGTTTTCCTGTTGGTACAGGTTTTTTATGTTCATCAAGGATAAAAATTTCGGCACCATTAATGGGTTTGCCAATGTTAATGTTGTCGCCAGGATTTAATGGCTTGGAGATTGTGGCGCAAACAGTCGTTTCAGCCAGTCCATAAGCATTTATAAATGTAGTTTTGCTGCCCCACGTGTCTACAATTTCTCTGGTGCAAGATTCTCCAGCTGAGAATAGTAGCCGTAACGCCGAGCCATTTGATGGGTGCATTAACCTCAAAAGGCATGGTGGTACAGTTGCAATCGTAATTTTTTGATTCTGGAGAAACTTATTCAGTGTTCTTGGACTAATAAATTTTTTTCTTGGAAAAATATGTAGTGTTGCCCCGGCCGCTAATGTGCTGAAGATCTCCCAGATAGCTGCATCAAATCCTTCTGATGAAAAGCCTAGTACATGATCGCTGGGCGAAAGTTTAAAGGTGTTTAACTGAAAACGAACTAAAGTCTCTAACGCGCGCTGCTTAATGAGCACACCTTTTGGTTTTCCCGTAGATCCTGAAGTGTAAATGATATAAGCATGTTGGCTGTTGTTTTTTTTATTTACTGTAGTTTGAGTGGCATTCTTATTAAATGTATATTTGTCGGGTATGAATACATGTTGGATGTCATCCGGTAGATTCAGACGGGTTTTTTTTTCGGTTAACAAAAATTTTGTTTCACTGTTGTTTAATATCCAGTTGATGCGATCAGAAGGGTTATTTTTATCAATTGGAATGAAGGTCAGTTCGCACTTCATGCATGCTACTAGAGCAGTAATAAAATTGAATCCTCTGTTTACATATATGCCGATTAAATCGCCAGGTTTTAATTTATTTTCCTGAAAAATGTTAACCAATGCGTTGGATCGCTGATCTAATTCGCCATAGCTAAGTTTTTCATTGTCAAAGGTGATTGCTGTATGGTGGGGATTGGTTTTAGCTTGTGTTTCAATGAGTTTAACTATACTGTCTGGATTTGGTGGCGTTTTATCGCATGCCTTGCTTGTTGCCCCATGGGGTTCATGTTGCGGTGCTGAGTGCACAACCGTGAAAGGTGTGCCGCCAGGGCCGGATGGGTTTTTGTTATTTACCCGCATGACTTATTTTCCATGTTTCAGCAAGTTAAGAGCATCTCAGCCGGCGTGTGTCAGGCGAAGGCTGTGCCACTAAGTTTAGCTTGGCTTGAATAGTATCGTTTTAACGCTGGGAGCATTGTAACAGAAATTTGCTTAAATTGCTCGTATTTTTGTAAGCTTTATCTTAAATTTCTGCTATAATTGAGCTGCTTGATAACATACTGGATATATTTAAATGGATTCTATAAAAGAAAAAGTTGTTTTTTTTCAAAAGGTTAGCTTTCCCTTTCTCTGCTTGGATGCCCATTTTCGGCTTGTGGTGCTTAATCATGCCGCTCAGTCATTCTTAGCATTAAAAGAAAAAAATTGTACAGGGCTGCCGTACTCAGTACTTGTGAAATCATCCGAACACCTCTTGCCGAATTCCTCCGAGTTGGAAACGATTATGTCAACTCAAGAGGTTAAAACGGTGGAAGGCTGGGAGGTTGTTCCATACGCTGAGGGTGAGTCACGTGGTTTGATGTTAATTTATGTTGGTAATACAAAGAGCCAGGAAAAAACACACGCAGATTTAACGGGACACGGCGAATCAAAAGAAAGTAAGCTAAACCAGTTTGTTGCGCACATCATGGGCCGCAGTATTAAAAAAGATACTACTGCGCTTGAATATGTAGAGGAGATAAAGAATTTTTATGAAAGTATTTTATCTCATATGCCTGGTGTCGTTTATTGGAAAAATACTGCATCCATGTACCTTGGTGGAAATCGGTTGTTGGCAAAATATTCAGGTTTAAATAGCCGTAAAGATATATATGGAAAAACTGATAAAGATTTTGAGTGGGGAAGGCAGCGCTATAAATTATTTAGAAAAGACGATCTGGAAGTCATGAAAACGAAGAGGCAGCATGTGGCTGAGCATATTATGCCTATTTTTCGTGAAGATGGCAGACAGCTTGTTTTTCTTTCTACAAAAGCGCCTTTGATTGACGAAAAAAATGGTAACGTGATTGGTATTTTAGGTATCGCAACCGATATTACTGATCAAAAATATGCAGAAGAAGAAGCCAGGAAAGCTGAAAAGAAAGCAAAAAAAGCCTTAGAAAAAGCAGAACAAGCAAATCGAGCCAAGTCGAATTTCTTAGCAGTGATGAGTCATGAATTGCGCACGCCACTCAATGCAATTTTGGGGTTAGCCCAAATTTTAAAAAACGGAAAAAATGTTCCTGCCAAAAAAGTACATGAATATGGTGAGACAATCCAACGTTCTGGCAAGGAGTTGCTTGCCTTGATTAGCGATGTTTTAGAGTATTCTCGAGCAGAAGCCGGACAGTTGCGTTTAGAGCAAGAGTTGGTTGATGTGACAGATCTTGTTAATAGCGTTCGAGAAAAGTTGGCAGATAAGGCAAAAAACAAAGGATTATCACTTCTTGTCAATATTGATAAATGCTTCCCGCGAAACATGATTGCTGATGGCCAACGACTACGGCAAATTCTGACAAACTTAACCGATAATGCCATTAAGTATTCTCGTGAAGGAACGGTTGAAATCGCTGTGCAAGGTAGAAGGCATGATGATGCACAAAAGGTAGACGTTGAGTTCTTTGTTAAAGATACAGGCATTGGGATTCCCAAAGATCAACAGGCCACGATTTTTGATGAGTTCACGCAAGTCTCATCGGATGAAGCAAAACAGTACGCACGTAAGCATGGCGGTGTAGGCCTTGGTTTGTCGATAGTGAAGCGATTTGTTGATCAGATGGGAGGGAAGATTGATTTTGAAAGTGACAGCCATAAGGGAACAACATTTTGCTGTCATTTTACATTCCCACTGCCCGTTGATGACAGAAAAAATTTGAATATGTTCAAAGAGCTATCGGGTACGACGGTCTTGTTTGTAGACGATAATCAATCACGACGTGAATTTTGGCAGCGAAAGTTATTGTCTTGGGGGTTACGTGTTGTGGCTTCAAATCATTCGCATGCTATGCAAGAAATGTCAAACGCATATGACAGGGGGCATGCGTTTTCCATTGTGATTAATAGCTGTAAGAGTGAGTCTGAGAAATTAACAACATTAACGAAACAGATAATGAGTGAGCCGCGATTTAGTGATGTTCTTCACGTTGCAGTTTTTGAGGAACGTGCGACATTATCCGAAGAAGCGTTACGAGAGTGTGGCTATAGCATTATCGTTGAAGATTGTCATCAACCCGATAATTTTGCTGCTCCTTTTATGGATGCTTGGCGCAAACATCAAGCGATGTTAGCGAGCGAGGAAGAAATCTTATTGACAGGCAAGCGAATTTTGTTGGTTGAAGATAACCCGCTAAATCAACGGGTCGCCAGGTTGTTGCTAGCTGATTTAGAATGTGAAATTGACGTGGCAGATGATGGCGAAAGTGCATTTAAAAAACTGAATGAAAACACTTATGATCTTGTTTTGATGGATGTTGGCCTACCTGATATCAGCGGCCTAACGGTAACAGAAAAATTTCGTGAATCGCACCCAGGCAGTGATTTACCGATTATTGCGTTAACGGCCCATGCATTGGTTGAAGATAAGCGGCGTTGCTTTGATGCGGGTATGGATGATTACGCGGTCAAGCCATTAGATGCAGATAAATTAAAGGCGACTATACGTCGTTGGATTAAACGAAAGCATGTAAAAAAATAGTTTTTAATCTTTTTAAATAACAATGATAGATTGGTGGTAAATAAAAAATGACAGCGGTAAAAAAACTTACAATTAATCAATATGGGTTTATTCGAAGCTTGGCGCAATCGGGCATGGGTCTTACAGACTGCCTGAATGCTGCTCAAGAATACTATGAAAATATTTTGGCGGCCATGCCAGGCCAAGTGTATTGGATGGATAGAAGTGGAACCTATTTAGGTTGTAATAAAAATCTAGCTGAGATGCTAAAATTGAATTCGCCCAAAGAAATGTTTGGTAAAACGCGTGAAGATTTTTTAAAAGATGACATTACTGAAAAATTAACTGCTATTGATATGGCAGTGATGGAAAAAGATGAAGTGATCAGTTTGGAGGAATATGGCTGGGCTGCCGATGGAAGACCTGCTGTGTATATTACCAACAAAATTCCTTTGCACGATCATCGAGGTCAAGTCATCGGCTTGCTGGGCACATCATTTGATATCGCTGACAAAAAGCGTGCCGAAAAACAATTAAATCATGCTAAGACACTTGTTAAATTAGCTAACGAGACTAAATCTGAATTCATTTCTAACATGAGCCACGATATTCGTACACCATTTAGTGGCATTTATGGCTTGATTAATTTGTTAAGGGAGCAGGAAGAAAATGAAGAAAAACGTTTGTTATTAGGCGAGGTTGCTCAGTCAGCAAAAAGCTTGCTTGACTTTCTTAACCAAATTTTAGAACTAACTGAGCTTGATTCTGATGCGATTCATTGCCATAAAGCGCCTTTCGACATACGTTACGAAATCGATTCGCTTATCGATCTGATGCAGGCTAAAGCACGTACTCAAGGCTTAGATCTACATGTACAGTACGATGAAAATATTCCAGAGAAAATTGTTGGTGATGCGTTGCGGACGCACCGCATATTGCTTAATTTATTGAGTAATGCAATTAAATTTACCGAGCAAGGATCAGTGACAGTGTCAGCGCGCCTGCGTTTACGCCAGTTACAATTTGCTATGCTCGAGCTCAAAGTTATTGATACTGGCATTGGCATTCCTAAAGATAAACAACAAATGATTTTTGACCAATTTTCCCGCTTAAGCCCAGCTAACAAAGGTGTTTATGAAGGGGCAGGTCTTGGGCTGTGGATAGTTAAAAAAATGTTGGAAGATGTAGGCGGCACTATTACACTAAAAAGCGAGGAAAATGCGGGGTCAGTGTTTACATGTTTAATACCCATTGAAATAATTGAGGGATGAAGGGTTAGATGTTATGCCGAAAAAAATGCTTAAAGTGCTTTTGGTGGAAGATAATCAACTGGCAGGCATGCTGGCAAAATCAATATTGCAAACTTACGGTTGTGAGGTGTTGCTAGTTGAGACGGGTGAAAAGGCTGTTGAGCGGTTTGATGATTCCTACGACATTGTCTTGATGGATTTGGGTCTGCCTGGAATAGATGGTTTTACAGCAGCTAAACAAATTCGCCAACAAGCGATGGGAAAGTCGACACCGATCGTGGCATTAACTGCCAACATCGATGAAGCATACAAAAAACGTTGTGAAGAGGTTGGCATCAATGCGGTGTTGACCAAGCCCGCTGATCGCGATGCGTTGAAAGCGGTGCTGACAAAATATCGTATGCCAGAACAGGTTGCCCACTAAGGCTGGTTTTAGTAAAAATTTGCTGGTACAGTCCGCCCACTATGAAAGATAAGTCCATAATCATTAAAGCAGCTCCCCTGTTTTTGGCTATTTTGATTGATAGCGCAGGCATGGGTTTGTTTTTCCCTTTGCTCAATGGGTTAATTCTCTATCCAAAAGTGAGCTTGTTAGCAGCAAGCACACCAGAGCATATGCGGTATTTTTTGTATGGTCTTTTGTTATCGATTTATATGATATTCTGGTTTTTTGGCTCAGCGATTCTGGGCGATTTTTCGGATGGTTTAGGTCGTCGTCGGGCCTTATCTATTTGTTTGTTTGGTTCGTTCATTGGTTATTTGCTGGCGGGTATCGCCGTTATTGAGCATAGCTTCATGCTGCTGTTGCTTGGCCGCATTATTGATGGGTTTACAGCAGGTAGCCAGCCGATTGCACAAGCAGCTATTGTAGATATGAGTCTTGCAAAAAATAGGGTGCGAAATTTGGGGTATATTATGTTGGCTGGCTCAATTGGCTTCGTGATTGGCCCGATGCTTGGTGGTGTGTTATCTGATAGTCACATCTATCATGCTTTTAATTATTCTACTCCATTGTATTTTGCTGCATTCATATCATTGCTTAATGCGGCACTGGTATTTTTCACCTTAAAAGAAAGCCTGCTTGATGGCAGAAAAATAAAAATACGCATGATGTATGCTGTAGAGTTATTTGTTGACGCATTTCGTCATAAAGCTATTCGCCAACTCTCCATTATTTTGTTGTGGACAATGATCGGTTGGAGCGCTTATTTTTCCTATATTTCACTGTTATTGTGGCACCGCTATCATTATGACTCCATTCAGGTTGCTGAATTTTGGACGGTCTTGGCCATCGGCTATACCATCGGTTTTGCGTACTTGGTGGGCAAGTGCGCCAAATTTCCACCTAAGCAGGTTACATTCTGGGGTTTTTTGATAACAGGCATGGGCATTATGTGGATGACTGTGACGCACAGCCAAGAAATCGCTTGGATCAGCGCTTTAATCATTGGCATGGCCAATGGTGTGGGTTATACCACTTTGGTTGGCATGTTTTCTAACCAAGTTGATGATGCTCGCCAAGGGTGGGTCATGGGTATTACCGGCTCTCTTATGGCTGCTGGCATCGCCATCACAACATTTTTTGCTGGTTTTCTCACGCAACTCAATGTTAACATACCTTTCGTTGTCAGTTTTTCTGCTTATGCAATCTGTGTGATATGGATTGGATTGAATCGTTAGTTGTGATGCTGATGTCGTGCTAAAAAAGGAATTTACATTGAAAAAAATACTCGCCATTATCTTGTTAATCTTTGGTTTTGTTTCCACAGTGCTTGCTGCAACCAATAGTTTCTTGCAACAAAATATTCCCGCAATCATTAATCGTTACGTTGCTCACGGATTTGTAGGCGTCACTGTCGCTGACAAAAGCACAGGCCAAGTTATTTATGACGAGAATGGCTCACGCTATTTTCGACCTGCAAGCAACATGAAAGTCTTTACCGCTGCGGCAGCCTTCTATCAATTAGGCCCGAATTATCGTTTCCATACTATTATGTCAATGAATGCTAAAAACTTACAAAACGGCGTATTACATGGCGATCTTTATGTGAAATTCGTCGGTGATCCATCATTCAACATTCATGATCTAACAAACATGTTAGCCATGTTGAAACAGCGCGGCATCAAACAAATTGCTGGTAATATTGTGTTTGACACCAGTCAGTTTCAGCCGCCCAACTACGCGCCAGGCTGGACTATCAACGATATGAACTGGTCTTATTCCGCACCTATTACCGCAGTAACCTTGAATGAAAATGCAGTGACCATCAGTTTTTTAGCTAATCATACCGTCGGATCATCGATTAAAGTGATGCCGGGCCCTTATGCTAAATTTATTTCAATTATTCCTGAAATTCGAGCAGCGAGTCAGCAAGAAGCCAATGGCCAATGCCAATTGAATATGCGTATGGATCAGCAAAATCATTTTTATTTAGGCGGTTGTTGGCCGGCGTTAAAAGATAACTCTGTGTTGCAATTTGCCGTCGCGAATCCAACGTTATGGGTTGAGAACATTACCCAACATTTGTTGACAGCAGATGGCATCGCGCTAGAAGGCCATATGGTGACTGGTAACATGCCAGCAGGTTTAACGGTGATAGCTGACCATGCCTCTCAACCACTATCCGTGTTAATTGGACACATGCTAAAAGTGTCTGATAATTTTTATGCAGATTGTTTATTAAAAACATTAGGTGCGGTTTATTACCGCCATGGCGATTTTCAAAATGGCGTGCGTGCACTGCAAACCATACTTAGTAGTCATGCACATTTAACCTTTGATCAGCATATAATGTTTGATGGTTCAGGTCAGTCGTATTACAACTTTATATCACCGCAGCAAATGGTGAAATTGCTTTACCAAATTTCGACGGCACCATTTTTTAAAGTGTTTTATCATGATTTAGCTATATCAGGTGTTGATGGTACTATTCGTTATCGTATGGGCAGTAAGCATTTGTTAGGCAAAGTGCACGCCAAAACTGGTACTTTCCAAGCAGGGGGTTCAGCTTTATCAGGTTATGTGCGCGTTGCAAATGGGCACACATTAATATTTTCGATACTCACTAACAATATTCCCAACGTGCATGTGGCCAGACAGGCAGAAGATGCCATTGTGGGTGTGTTGCAGCGTGTATAGTTTATTCTTCAGGCGGTCTGGGTGAAAGAGTAACGTATTCAAATATACGCACGACTTGTTTGACGCCGTTAGTATGCTGAGCTGTGCTTGTGGCAACTTCTGCTTCTTTGGGTGTGACAAAACCCATCAGGTAAACAGTGCTATTATCCGTCACGACCTTTACGCTGCCAGGGCTCATTTTGGCTGCAGCAATAATTTTGCTTTTAATTTTTGTAGTAATCCAAGAATCTTTAATGATACTACTGTGTGATGGAATTGGTCCAACACGAATGAAGTTATAGACATGCTCAACGCTGGGGGTGTAGGCAGCGAGGTTAGCTGCTTTTTTTCGCAACGCTTCATTGGCGGCAGTCCCAGTGAGTAACACTTGGTTGTGAAAGGCGCTTACGCCGATATA
>PANR01000040.1 GCA_002707695.1 Legionellaceae bacterium | reverse complement strand
TTGTCATTTGGCCAACAGTCATCGCGATTGCTATTTATATATTGACAGCCAAAACCAACAGACCCTATCGCATCTGGCAATGGCAAAAACAACAGTGGCATTTTTTACTAAAAGCCATAAAAATCGGTTGGCCAACAGGTTTATTAATTGGTGAAGAAATTGCATTTCTGTTTGTTTTTTCTTTCTTTATGGGAAAAATCAGCATTTCCACGTTAGCAGCTAATCAAATCGCGCTGCAATTCATTGGCTTTTTTACCACTTTGGTATGGGGTATTGGCCAAGCCACCTCAGCAAGAGTGGGCAATAAAATTGGTGAACAAAGTGGAACAAAAGCAAAGCTCGCGGGCATAACCGGCATACAACTCAGTTTAGCTATAACTCTGGTTATCGCGATAATCTTTTTATTTTTTCCACACGCAATCATCGCCATTGATTTTCATCAACCTCACACACAGCTAAGCAATGAAGCGGCGATGTTTTTACGTATCAGCTCAATTTACTTAATTTTAAATACCACTCGCATTTTGGCAAACTGTGCTTTGCGCGCGTATAAAGACACTTATTTTTCACTTATCGTAAGCTTAGTTATTCTATGGATTATTGCCATTCCACTAGGTTACTTTGCTGCATTTCACAGCTCACTCGGACCGATTGGATTTTGGATTGCCGCAATTATTGGTGAATTAGTTGGTACTATGCTATTGTTAAATCGATTTATTTGGAAGAAAAATGATGAACCCTTACTTGCAAGACATTAGAAAAATTTTCAACATCTCGCTGCCAATGGTCGTGTCGCAAATTACACGCCTACTCAATGGCTTTATTGCAACAATAATGATTGCACGACTGGGCACTGTCCACCTGGCCGCTATGGCGTTAGGCCAAACTTACTATCTCGTTTTCTTTTTGTTTTTCATGGGATTATTTTTTTCGACAAGCATTCTAACTGGCCATCATTTTGCTGCTAAGCACAAAGAGGATATTGAGAAAACGATTGCTCACGCCATTATTATGAGCATTGTGTTTGCTGTACCTGTTATGCTTTTAATGCGACTGGGTAGTTATCTTTTTTTATTGTTTGGCCAAAAACCCGCGGTTGTACATATTGCACAACAATATATTGACGCGCTTAGCTGGGGCGTTCTGCCTATTTTTATCAGCATTAATCTGCAACAATTTTTGATTGGTGTTTCTCGCCCTAAAATATTGAATTTGTTTTCGGGCCTGGGCTTGCTAATCAACCTTGTTCTTTTCAATTTATTTATTTTTGGAAATTTTGGTTTTCCCGCACTTGGTGTCGCTGGTGCAGGATATAGCATTTCGCTTGCAGCAACAATCGTCATGTTTGTTAACATCCTTTATATCAAAAAAAGCAAAGGCCTCAAGCAATATCAATTGTTTGCGGGGATCAAAGATTTTTCTATGGAACGCTTGATGACTGCAGTTAACATCGGCTGGCCAATTGGCTTAACCATGGTTCTCGAAATGATTGCTGGCATGATTTTTGTGCTGTTTATTGGCATTATTAGCACCGAAGCACTTGCAGCTTATCAAGTGGTTTGGCAATTATCATTGATTGCGCTCATGATTCCTGTTGCATGCAGTCAAGCCATTGCGGTTGTCACTAGCCAACATCTTGGCGCAAATGAACAACACTTCATAAGACGCTCAACATTAATCACGTGGGGCTTGTGCTTGTCGCTTGTGATGCTGTTCTCATTAACGTTTTGGATTGCACCACATGCGGTCGTCGGTTTATTCCTTAACCGCGAACATCACGCGTCAGCGCTCACTTTCCATATTGCAATGAGGATGTTAATGATCACTGGTTTTATTCAATTATTTGATAGCACACGTTTTATATTAAACGGTTGTCTGCGTGGCTTACGCGATGTACGCGCTCCTATGTTTATTAGCATTACCGGTTTTTGGATTATCGGTATACCACTAGCCGCTATTGTTGTCTTCGTCCTCAAACTTGGTGTCATCACCTTATGGTGGAGCACCCTTGTCGGTTTGCTAATGATCGTTTATTTATTATTAAAACGCGTACTAGACAAAACTCGCGCTTTTCAACAATAAACGATATTTAAACGTTGTGAGATTTGATTTCCTTTTTTTTATGCCCTGTTGTCATTCCCGCAGAAGCGGGAATCCAGTTCTTAACTAATATTCCTGGATCCCGCATCAAGTGCGGGATGACAACTGATGTTTATTCCTGGACCCCTGATCGAGTCGGGATGACAGCTGTGAGCCAGGGGTGGCAATAAAAAGAAAACTACCACAAAAACCTCAGGGCTTTTTTTGTGTTTTGCGCCTCGACTTAAAGCAGTTTAATGCGTATTTCTGAAGAAACCTTAATTGGCCAGGGATGGCCAATTCAGAGCGCCCCATGGACGGGCTTGAGCGTGTTTCTGAAGGAATATGCATTAAACTGCTTTTAATAACCTGTTGGCAAGCAAAAAAAAGCCCGTCATTACAACGGGCAAGTGGAGGAGCTGTGTAAAGAAACTAATTATTTAATTTTAGTTTCTTCGAATTCTACGTGTTTGCCAAAACGACCTGCGGTCTCATTCCATGCACGCGGATCGAAGCACTTCAAACGCATCTTATCTTTACCATTTTTTGGATTGCGACGCGTCGTCTTAAAATATCCAGTCTTAGTTTTACCATCTTTTTTCAGGCCTGTCGAGACCATTCTTACTAAAATGCTATTTGCCTTTGCCATTATGCTGCCTCACCTGTTTTTTTACGGCGAGCTTCAATATCAACCAATACAGCTTCGATGCCTTTTTTATCAATGATACGCATACCTTTGCTGCTCACGCGCAATTTAACCCAACGCTTCTGGCTAGCCAGCCAAAAACGGTGTTCGTGCAAATTCGGCTCAAAACGACGGCGAGTCTTGTTTTTAGCATGGGAAACATTGTTACCCACCATTGGACGCTTGCCTGTCACCTCACATATGCGAGACATGTTATTCTCCAATATTCGTGAAAGGGAGTGATTCTATAGCGATATTTTCGCAGACGCAAGTACTAATTTTAGGGGGAAATTTTACCTAAAAATATGCCCGTTTTCAGCCAAAGAATACACCGCATGACTCCCCACTATCATATGGTCAAGGAGCGTAACATCCACTAAATCAAGCGCTTGCGCTAGCCTTTCTGTCAGACGAATATCCGACTGACTCGGGCTTGGATCGCCTGAGGGGTGATTATGCACCAAGACAACATTCGCCGCATGACGGGCGAGAACGGCCTTGACCAACTCACCTGGGTAAATGGCAGTACGACTCACAGAGCCTTGAAATAGCTCGACGGTATCAAGCAGGTGGAGTCTGACATCAAGGCATAGCACAGCAAACACCTCCTGGCGGCGATGGGCAAACTTGCTCAGCAAATATTGCTTAGTTAAAAGGGTGTTTTCCATCAAATTATGTTTAATTTTTGACCTTATCAAGCGTTCGCCAAGTGCGCGGACCGCCTGAAGCTGGACATATTTTGCCCTTCCCAGGCCTTTGATTTGTGAAAATTGAGTAAAATCGGCAGCAAACACACCGGCCAAATTGCCTGTCAACGTAAGTAGCTCACGCGCTAAATCGACAGCATTTTTGCCCGCTGCACCGGTGCGAAACAGTAAAGCGAGCAACTCGGCATCTGAAAGCGCTGAGGCACCTTTTGCTAATAATTTTTCACGTGGACGCTCTGCCGGCGGCCATTGTTTTATCGTCATTAAGACTCCTGGAATAAAAAAATCGAAAAAGTTTCGGGCAATCGGGAGTAGAAAAATTGAATCATTGTAGAAGCAAGATAACTTTATTATGATGCAAGCCAAGCAAATTAACAAGGAATCGGTATGCATACCATGCAATTAAAAATTTTAAATCCAGATTTTTACCAGCAACACCCTCTCCCCGAATATGCAACACCAGGCTCAGCCGGTTTGGATTTGCGTGCCTGTCTGGAAAACACCATCACACTTAAACCAGGTGACACTCAGCTGATTCCAACTGGGTTAGCTATTTTTATTAGCAATCCTTTTTTAGCCGCCATGATTTTACCGCGCTCAGGCCTTGGTCATAAACACGGCATTGTTTTAGGGAATTTAGTCGGATTGATTGACTCTGATTATCAAGGCGAACTGATGATCTCTTGCTGGAATCGCGGCAAAGAAAGTTTTAGCATCAATCCCGGTGAGCGCATCGCGCAACTTGTCATGGTGCCTGTGACGCAAGTTAAGTTTGACATCGTTGAAGAGTTTGTTGAAACAGCGCGAGGGATTGGTGGTTTTGGCTCATCCGGACATTAAACAGGAAATCGCAATGACAAACATCGATCACACTATTTTTAGAGCTTACGATATTCGCGGCATTGTGGATAAAAGCCTGACGGAAGCAACGGTAACTGAAATAGGAAAGGCGTTAGGCAGCTTAGCATTGCGCACAAAACAACACAGCATTGTTACTGCACGTGACGGGCGTTTATCGGGCCCGCGTTTAGTGAATGCACTACAACAAGGTATTTTGTCAACGGGTTGCAATGTGATTGATATTGGCGCTGTGCCCACACCGTTGTTGTATTTTGCGACTAAAACTTTAGACACTCAATCCGGCGCTGTAGTCACTGGCAGTCATAATCCCAGCGATTATAACGGCATTAAAATGGTATTAGCTGACAATGCATTAGCAGGCGACGCTATTCAGGAACTTTACCAATCAATCAAAGACAAAAATTTTCTTAGCGGGAAAGGTTCGTTAAGTGAGAAAAACATTGTCGAACAATATTGCCAACACATTAGCAATGACATTAAATTAGATCGTCCACTAAAAATTGTCGTTGACAGCGGTAATGGGATTTGTGGCGCGATTGCGCCCAAGCTTTATCGTGAACTTGGTTGTGACGTCACTGAATTATTTTGTGAGGTCGATGGTAATTTCCCTAATCACCACCCTGATCCGAGTCAATTAAAAAATTTAGAAGCGTTAATTGATGCTGTTAAAAAAACTAATGCTGATATTGGTTTTGCATTTGACGGCGACGGTGATCGATTAGGCGTAATTACGAATCAGGGTGAAGTGATATGGCCTGATCGACAATTAATGTTGTTTGCCATCGATGTGCTCTCTCGCAACCGAGGCGCAACGATTATTTATGATGTAAAATCCTCATCTCACGTTGCCGAAGTTGTCAAAAAGCATGCCGGCACGCCATTAATGTGGAAAACAGGACACTCTTTTGTAAAGGCAAAACTCAAAGAAACTGATGCACTGTTAGCAGGCGAAATGAGTGGACATACTTTTTTTAAAGAGCGCTGGTTTGGCTTTGACGACGGCATTTACGCCGGCGCACGCCTGTTAGAAATTTTAGCGAAACAAAAAACAACATCGAGCGAAGTGTTTCACAACATTCCAGACAGCATTAACACTCCAGAACTCAAACTGCCGGTTAGCGAAGAACAAAAATTTATTTTAATGGAAAAAATAAGTCAAACACTGCACTTTCCTGATGCACTGCTCACGACAATTGACGGTGTGCGCGCAGATTTTGCTGACGGCTGGGGGCTCATTCGACCATCGAACACCACGCCTTATCTTGTGTTACGCTTTGAAGCTGATAGCGAAAAAAGTTTGCTGCGAATCCAAGATCAATTCCGCCAACAACTACTCAGCATCGACAGCACGTTGGCACTACCTTTTTGATACGCTAGACTTCCAGGTATTTATAGATTGGATGGTCTAATAGGCCCACACACAAACGTGATGCTCGTTTGATACTGATAATGGTGAGGCACATTAACTGCTTTATAATTGCTCGATAATGCGGTCACAATGACTTGTTCATGTCGTTTTGCGCAATAGTCTGAGGCTTGGTTAACTGCTCGACGCACCGCCTCACCATTCTCACTCGACACACTGGTCAAATGGTGTTGTCGACCAACGGTTGATTGCCTAGTAACCGTCGAACTACACGCAGCGAGCGAGCACACTAACCCTGTCAATAAAATTCGTTTCATGCGCTTAAGTATAGCACGAGTTTATTAATTTGCGCTCAATCTGGCAATTAGTCGCAAAAACTATGATTCATCGCTGGTCAAACTGTTTGAAACTATTGTACTATTGTGCAATAAATGTAATGGAAATAGGATCTATACGGTTAGGACGAACATGATGAAAATCAATCAAAGTATCTTTTTTGGCGTTTTGAGCATGGGCTTGCTGGGTTTGAGTTCGGCAAATGCGACGAACTTACTAGACACCTATCAAATGGCGCTTCAAAATGACCAAACGTATGCGAACGCCGTGGGCACTGCAAAAGTGACAGCAGAGAAATCGCCTCAAGCTTTAGCCGCCCTTTTGCCACAAATTACTGGTACCGGCAGTTTAGCCTGGGCAAAAACTTATACGGATGCTACTAGCACAACCGCGTCGAGCAATATTGCGAGCAAAACACGCAAGTATGATTTAACCTTGACGCAACAAATTTTTAACTTTACTGATTTTCTCGCATTAGGTTCTGCACGCAATGCCACAAAATCAGCTTATGCAACACTATCATTTGCGAAACAAACACTAATGAGCAGCACGGTTAGTGCTTATTTAAAAGTACTCTCCGATGAAGAAGATCTAAAATATGATGAAGCCTTGAAAAAAGCACTTTATGAACAATATTATCAAGCGCAAGAAAGCTTTAATGTGGGAACAAAAACCATTATTGACGTTGATCAAGCAAAAGCGGCATATAACGGTGCCATAGGTACTTATATCAGCGCAGAAAACCAATTAAATAGTGATGTTGAAGCACTGAGTGTGATTACGGGTAAACTCGACACCGATTTAACCCCACTGAAAAAGACAATCCCACTTATCAGCCCAAACCCCCAAAATGTTCAATCGTGGATCCAAGGCGCCATGACACATAACTGGAAAGTCACCGCCGATCGGTACACTGTTATGGCTGATAGAGACTCGGTGAAAAGTGAATGGGGCGGGCATTTGCCTACATTGGATGTTGAAGGTGAATATACTGACACCAAACCATTTGCGGGTGCATCATCACCTACTGCAACGCGCGCACGCTCTGCAACATTAGAATTATCTGTTCCTATTTTCAGTGGTTTTAACGTCACTTCACAAGTCAGACAAGCCATTGCGCAAGAACAAGCTGATCAGGCAACGCTAGATCTTGATCGACGCACAGAGGTACAAACTGTCCGAACTGCTTATGCCGCGATTAACTACGACATTAGCTCAATTCGTGCCGCTTATGATACCGTTGCCGCTGACCACAGCTCGGTTAACAGCACGGTTGAAGGCTATAAAGTGGGCACACAAAACATGACGGATGTATTAACGGCTGAACAAAAACTTTATGCGGATCTAAAAAGCTATTCACAAAGCAGATTTCAATATTTAAATGACATTATTAGCTTAAAACAAGCCGCTGGTTTACTGAGCGTTAAAGATGTTGCCGCGATGAATTCGTGGTTAGGGTATCCTCAAACCACACACGCTCGCCCAGCAAAATCCACCCATCATAATTGACGATAACTGAGCGCCTCACCAAGGTGCTCAGGTTTTATCATCTCATCATCTGCCATGTCTGCAATTGTTAACGCGACTTTAAGCACTCGATAATACGCGCGCGCTGATAATTTAAATTTTTCGGCCGCTCTGCCCAACAATGTTTTTGCATCATCATTAAGACAACAGCATTGATCCAAATTTTCAGCAGTTAACTCGACATTTAAACACCCAGCTCGATTATATTGGCGAGCTTGCACACGCAACACGCGTGCTGAAACCATTTGACTGTTTTCTGTTTTATGCTCTGTCTGCGTCAATGAACTGAGCGGCACACGTGCAACCTGCAAATGCATATCGATTCGATCCAGAATTGGCCCTGAAATTTTATGATGATAACGTTGTACTTGTTCCGGCGAGCATCGACAAGCTCGTTGACTGTCGCCCAAATATCCACAAGGGCAAGGGTTCATCGCTGCAATCAATTGAAATTTTGCCGGAAACTCCGCTTGATGGGCTGCCCGCGAAATGCGAATCACGCCTGATTCCAAAGGTTCTCTCAGCGCTTCTAGCACATGTCGATTGAATTCCGGTAATTCATCCATAAACAAAACACCATGATGGGCAAGTGAAATCTCACCCGGACGAGGCGGACTTCCACCACCCACTAATGCTACGCTTGATGCGCTGTGATGTGGTGAGCGAAAAGCCCTTACACGCCAATGTTTGCTATGAAACCCTTGGCTGCTAATGGATGCAATCATGGCTGATTCCAATGCATCTCGCTCATTCATTAATGGCAACAAACCACTTAAACAATTAGCCAACATGGTTTTGCCCGAACCTGGCGGCCCAGACAACAACATGCTATGTCCGCCACACGCTGCAATTTCAATGGCACGTTTTGCTGCGGGTTGCCCACGCACTTGCGATAAATCAATGCTTGGTATGTTAACAATTGGTTTAGTCAACGGAATATAGGGTGTTATTTTTTCTCGCCCACAAAAATGCGACACCACCTCTAAAAAATGTTTAACAGATAGCACCTGCAACCCTTCAACTAAACTCGCCTCTTCTGCATTGGCATCAGGCAACACCAGTATTTTTTTATTTGCTTTCGCTGCCACCGCAAATGACAAGGCTCCCTTAAATGGTCTCAGCTCACCCGATAATGCCAACTCACCACCAAACTCATATTCATCAAAAACGTTTGGGGGAAGCTGACCTGTCGCTGATAAAATACCTAATGCAATAGGTAAATCAAATCGTCCGCCCTCTTTAGGTAAATCAGCTGGCGCTAAATTAATGGTGACTCGCATGGCTGGGAAATCAAAATTCATGTTAAGCAAAGCACTACGCACACGATCTTTACTTTCTTTAACTGCAGTTTCTGGCAACCCAACAATCGATATTTTTGGCAATCCACCAGAAATATGGACTTCAACAGTAACAGACGGCGCAGCAATGCCCACGCGTGCGCGGCTCTGCAAAATAGCAAATGACATAAAAACTCCAGGGAAATGTGTTCACAAGAAATGGAAGAGTCGTGATTATAGGTGTGGAAGCCAAAAATAACAACGGCTAGAGTCATGGTATTTATCCTGTAAGAGCTTTTTTGAGCCAATATATAACCCTCTGATTTTAAATCTATATTCAAAAAAAATACCTTTCGCAACCAAATATACCTTTATTTTTTTACAGTTTATGTTAAAATATACATGCTAATATTAACACTTTATGAGAGGGGCGCATGCACCGAAAAGCATTAGACAACCTAAAAACTTGGCTTAATTCAGACACACGAAAACCTTTGATATTGAGGGGTGCAAGACAAGTTGGCAAAACATGGTTAGTCAGAGCCCTCTCAGAGCAGACGGGCAAACAATTAGTTGAGCTCAATTTGGAAAACCAGCGACAACTTGCCGTTCATTTTGAAAGCAATGACCCTGCCGCTATTTTGCTAAACCTAGAAAGCGCGCTAAATGTCTCGATTAACCCAGACAACACCATTTTATTTTTAGATGAAATTCAAGCAACCCCTGAATTGCTTGCCAAATTACGTTGGTTTTACGAGACGCTGCCAGAACTTCCCGTGATGGCAGCAGGTTCATTACTCGAGTTTGCGCTAGAAAAATATGAATTCAGCATGCCTGTTGGCCGAATAAGTTATATGTTTATTGAGCCCTTAGATTTTGAAGAGTTTCTTTTAGCAAAAGGGGAAATGCATCTGTTAGCCGGTATTGAAAACTTAACTCTGGAGAGCCCATTTAATGAAGCGTTACATCAAAAGGCTAATCATCTTTTCAAGGAGTACCTAACCGTCGGTGGAATGCCAGAAGCAGTTTCCAGTTGGGTGCGTACTAACTCATTAGAAAGCCTAGCTGAAACTCATCATGACCTAATCAATACCTACAAAGATGACTTTTCAAAATATGCCGGAAAGTTGTCAATTGACTACCTCGAAGATGTGCTCAATGCCACGCCTACACTTATGACAAAAAAAGTGAAGTACAATCAAATTAGCCCCACCGCAAGGCACGCGAGCATTAAACAGGCTGTTCGCCTATTATCAAAGGCAAAATTGTGTCACATTGTTCAATGCACCAATGCCAACGGCATTCCTTTGGGCGCCGAAACCAATCCCAAAACATTTAAAATGATACTGATTGATGTTGGATTGGCATCAACCCTCTTAGACCTCAGGCTTTATCAATTTCGCACAATTGATGAGATCATGTTAATTAACAAAGGAGCTTTAGCCGAGCAAGTGGCCGGACAACTCCTTCGATTACTTGCACCATTTTATGTGGAACCCAAACTTTATTACTGGAATCGTGAAGCACAAAGTGCCAGTGCTGAGATTGATTATCTTATACAGAACAATCATCAACTTGTCCCTGTTGAAGTAAAGGCGGGCAGTGAAGGAAAACTACGCTCCTTACACCAATTTTTTTATGAAAAACCACAATGGAAAAAGGCTATTCGAATTTATGCGGGAAATGCTAATGAAACCCGAATTAAAACCAAAACCACAAGCGGCCACCCTGTGGAATATGGCTTAATCTCGCTGCCATTCTATTTGATCGGCCAAATTTATCGGTTACTCAATGGCGCGCCCGAGACGATTTGAACGTCCGACCTTTGGCTCCGGAGGCCAACGCTCTATCCAGCTGAGCTACGGGCGCGTAATTTTTGAAGCGTCTTGATAGATGCTGCATCATACCGACAGCCAGAGCAAATATCCATTTTTCGTTCAAAACAGGTCGTTTTTTGGTCGATTTGCTTGCTTTTTCAAAGATTTAGACTAAGCTGATAGGTGAAAACTTTTTTCTCAAAGGAGATGAATATGAAAAAATTGATCATATCAGCAGTAGCAACCACTGGATTGTTAGCTGCCGGGTATGCGCTTGCTGATGGTGGGATGTCAGCCAACAACAGCCCAACAACGGGTAACGAACCTTATGTGAGTGCATCGGTCGGTACGAACTATGTGCCTGACACTGTTTTCAGCAGAAGTGGTGTTAAGGCAGACACTGATTATAGCTGGGGCTATAACGGACTACTTGCCTTTGGTTACCGCTACAATAACTGGCGTGCCGATGTCAGCGTAGGTTACCTACATAACAACGTTGATAGCGTAAAAGTCAGTGGTGCTGGCGCGAACAACACTAGCCATAATGCTAACGGTTACGTGCAAATTGTCCCTTACCTGCTTAATGGTTATTACGATATTAACACCACAACCAACTTTGTACCTTACGTTGGCTTAGGTCTTGGTGGTGCTTATGTTGATCTTAATAGCCGAATCAGAACTAGTGGCGTTAATCTTAAAGGCACAGACAATGTGTTTGCTTACCAAGGTATTCTTGGTTTAGCGTATCAATTCACACCTAACTTGCGTGCCAATCTTGATTACCACTATTTAGCCACAACCTCAGGCACATTTAAGTTATCTGTTAGTAATAACACGTCGACAAATGTCAGCGATAACTTCCAGGCTCACTTAATTAACCTGGGTATTAGTTATATGTTCAAAGGCTAATACTAACCAATCTAAAAAAGCCCTGTGATGCGGGGCTTTTTTTTGCACGAAACTAAGGCTATGATATAAACATCAGGTGTCGAGAAGCCATACTGCAAAGGAAAAATGATGAAAAATATTATAGCCCCCATATTAACCGTTGCGTTACTGACAACCGCATGTTCTGCCATGGCAGACTATGGCGACCCCAATAGTTTTCTCAATGACGTGAACAATAACACGGGGGCAAACGGGTGGCTTGTTGCTGTAGCTGGTGGCGCAAACTATAAGCCTGAGCAGCGCTTCACCGACAGAAGCCTGCAAACCTGGAACAAAGCACAATATAAATGGGGATGGAACAGCAACGTTGCCATTGGTTATAAATACATGAACTGGCGATTAGAAGGCGCTGTGGGCTACCTACGCAACAATGTCGATCAACTGAAAAATAGTAGTCAAGTCAGCACAAGCAACGCGAGCGGCAATGTTAATGTGTGGACAGGTTTGCTCAACCTCTACTTTGATTTCAACACCAACACCGGCATCGTGCCCTTTTTTGGAGTTGGCGCAGGTGGCGTGAGCATTGATTACAACAGCATCAAAGCAAATGGCATCCAAACCAATTTTGACGACCGCAAAACTGCTTTTGCTTATCAAGGGATTCTTGGCATCGGCTATCAGTTCACATCTCACTTTCGCATCGCCGCTAGCTACCACTACCTCAGAACACCTGCAATGACCTTCACCTCAACGGTAGAAAGCAACGGCAGTGGTGTAAGGCAACGCGTGAGAACGATTTACGATAATAATTTATTTAATGTGGGGCTTAGTGTGATCTTTTGATACAAAACCAACTTACGTCATCAACCAATTCAACTGCACGCCAAATAAATCTTGCGCTTCGGTAAATGTGCCGTTGTCGTTGATCGTCCCTGTCGGCGTGCTGTGTGCAGCATTGGCTTTTTGATCGTGTTGAAAATAATGACTGTAACCTACATCAACATTGAGCGTGTTTGTCATCGCATAGTTCGCGCCCAGCGCAAAAATAACATGTGACACATTGGGCGCGAGTATAGTCTGACGGTTATCTCTCACGGCAGCTTGTTGGTAACCTATCGCTGTTTTTGCCAACAACCCTTTAGAAAAACGGTATCGCACAGCACCGGAATAATACCAACTATCTCGCAAATTCTTAAACACGTGTTGACCTCGAATACCAGGCTGTGTCGTTAATCCTTGCAGATGCAAACTCACCATGCTCGACCAACGTGTATATGCTGCCGTGCCCAACACGTCCCAATTTGTTTTAATATGTTGGTACACGCTGAATATGTATTGTGAAGGCGTGGTTAACCCCACATGCAAACGAGAACTCGGTAACCCTGAACCAACACTATCACCACTCATGTGGTGATAAATTCGGGAATGATAGTCAAGACCGACGCGTGTTGTGTTGGTTGGCTGCCAAATAAGACCACTATTGAAACCCCAACCCCAACCGGCTGCACTGCTTTCACCCGCAGCATTATTTGCAACACTGGTTGTTGTGCTCACTTGATCAAAATCAAGATTGGCATACTCAACATCAACACCGAAACCGACTGCCAAGCTTTTTATAAAACGATAACCCACAGAAGGGCTAATGTCCGTAGTATCCAAATGAAATGTCGACAAACTATAACGCGTAAAAGCGCCATCGCCGTATTCGAGTCTTGCCTGGTAGGGTGATGTGACACTAAACCCTACACCCCATTTTGTACTTAACGGTGCGGTGTAAAATAAAGCGGGCAAGTATTGCATTGCACCACCTTGTGAACGCCCTGATGAGCTAAATCCACTGATAGTTGGTGAAATTTGCTCGTTGCCTGAAAAACGATTATCACTGACGTTCGTATTAAGTGAAAAACCAGCATCTTGATGCTGTATCCAGGGTGAGCCCGCGGGGTTGTAATAACTCGTATCGGCATTTTGCGCACTGGCAGCACTACCTGCTAAAGCCACACCCAGACTAGCAGCGCTTTGAGGCAAACTCTGTAATGTGCCCGCTGCGGCTGATGCAGCCATACCACAGCCTAACACTACGCCAAAGATTGTGTAATTTTTAACTCTTTTCATGGTTGCCTGAAGTTGATCCTAGCCATTGACGCAAACCCGTTAAACACTCTGGTGTTCCTACATTAAACCACGAGCCATCAAAAATTTCGCCTGAAACTTGATGATTTTTAATCACCGGATTCATAATTTCAGCAAATCCATGCTCACCAAGCGATAATGAACGAAACAAGTCAGGATGAAAAAGACCAATGCCCGCATAGGTATGAGCCGGTGAGGTTTGCGTAATATAACCTTCTTGTGTCAGATGATAATCAGGCGAAAAATCAGATTCATGCACAAGCACTAAATGCGCCAAAGCTTTTAGAGACATATTCCTCAGCTGATCGAATGGATAATCAGTCCATAGATCACCGCTAATCGCTAAAAAAGGCTCTGAGCCCAAGAGAGGCAATGCGCGCGCAATGCCGCCACCCCAACCGAGCGGTTTCTCTTCTCGAGAATATTGAATTGCAACATTATAACGTGACCCATCACCCAGCTTACGCTCAAATTGATCAGCCAAGTAGCTGATGTTAATCACAACCTCCTGGAACCCCGCCTTCGCCAAGCGCAACAGGCTATGCTCTATCAGCAACTGATTATCGGCGGGTAGCAGCGGCTTGGGCACATGCTGTGTGAGCTCACGCATTCGCTTGCCATAGCCAGCGGCAAGTATCATGGCCTTTCGCATAACATCACTCCTTTGCGCGCCACTTGAGGCAAAATGCTCGCAACTAGCAGCTCATGAAAAGCACTAAGCTCGCGGTAGTTGGCTGAAACTTGCTCGATGTAATTGAGCGTTCTCGGAATATATTGCATATAGTGTGTGTCGTTATCCCTCAGCTTTTTGCGAATGAAGGTAAAACACGCCTTGAGATGGCGCTCTATGCCCATCCAGTCAAACCATTGCGTAAAGTGATCCAATGAAATATTGCGAATAATTTGATCATCACAAAGGTGCTGGTAGTGTCGTTGCATCCATGCTCGCACCTGCTGCTCAGGCCAATCAATATAGCAATCTCGCAAGCAAGATGCTAAATCATAAGTAACCGGCCCTATTTTGGCATCCTGAAAATCAATAATAGCCAGCTCACGATCAGGCAATAATAGCACATTCTGACAGTGATAATCACGATGCATGGGGCGTTGGGCTTGTGACAAGGCCTGTTCAATCAAGCCATCATAAGCATCATTTAGCACGGCTTGTTCGGCAGTACTAAAATGCAACCCCAACCATTCTTCTAAGAACCAAGACTGAAATCCTTGCATCGCAAACGCCATCGCTTCTCGACCAAAGATGGGCAACTTAAGCTCTGCACGCTGTAAAGTTGCAATGACGCCCATCAATTTTTGATAAATCTCATCGGCGTTTTCTGGGCTAAGCACGGTATCCAATCGAGCATCGCCAACATCCTCCATCCACACCCAACCGTCATCAAGGTTAGCCGCGTAAACCTTAGGGACACGTATGCCAATAGCTGTGAACTGTGAGGTTAATTCGACATATTGCCGACAAGCCACCAGATCATCGCGCGTGACATCCATGAGGATATAAGTACTCCCTTGATGTTGAAAACGGAAAAATTGTCGAAAACTCGCACCACCTGTAACAGCATGTAACACGGCTTTTGCACCCAGCTGTTGTTCTAACCATGCCTGTCGATCCAAATCACTTTTGTTCATGACGTTGCCCTTGATGTTCATGCTATTCTATGAGAGTTTAGCATCTTAGATCCAGCTTCGGTAAAACTAACACATGTTTTTACAACCACGGCGGACTTCAGTCGCCCTGACATCGACCTTGCTACTGAGCAGCATACTGGCTATGCAAGCCAGCACTGCGTATGCAAAATCAAGCGACAAAAAGGCCACGCTCTCCAAACAATTAGGCTGGGTCACAGAACCTAATCAATACAATGTTTGCGGTGGCTACTACAAAGAGCTACCCATCAATTATGTACCCAACGAAAAAATTAGCTCACAAGATGATAATTACAACCTTTATGCTAACCGCACGAATTATTCATTTGATGGCAATTCAACGCTAAACGGAAACGTTCGTGTCGTTCGCCCAACAAAAGAAATGCGCGCCGACAGCGCTGAATTAATTCGAGACCCTACAACAAAAAAAATTGTTCAAATCAATGCAGATGGTCATGCAACGTATTTATCTGAAGGTATGCTGATGATCGGTCAGCATGCTACGTTAAGAACGGGCACAGATAAAGTGACTGTCAACAACATGATTTATCGACACTCTTCGCCTGCAGGAACCGTCACGGTAACCAACCCATCAACTGGTCAAACCGAAAAACATTTATATCAACTCACTGCACGCGGTCAAGCAAGATTTGCTGAGCAAGTCAAACCACACGTTTATTATTTTAAAAACGCTAGTTACACCACCTGCCCCCCTAACAGCAATGTTTGGAAAGTCACTGGCTCGCGCGTTCATCTTAACTATGTCACAGGATGGGGAAGGCTCATTAACGGATTTTTGTTCGTGAAAGGCATGCCAGTCATGTACCTGCCTTTTTATGGTTTCCCCTTAGATAAACGACGACACACTGGGTTTTTAACTCCCTCCTTTGGTTCAGCCAGCAGTGACGGCTCAACCTTCACTCTGCCCTTTTATTGGAACATGGCGCCAAACTATGACATGTTGATTACGCCTGAAATAATGAGCCGACGCGGCGTAAAAACCAATGTAAAATTTCGCTATTTAACCAATCGCAGTGTCGGCAGCATGGGCATAAGTGTTTTGCCGAAGGACAATGAGTTTAGTCACTTTCAACGTGATGCATCAACGACGTATGGCGGACAAAGCAGTTACTCAGAACAACTGAATGATCTTAAAGATGACAGCGACACACGAAAAGCACTCACCTGGAACAACCAAACGACGTTTAACGACCAATGGAGTGACAACATCGTTTTAAACTACGCGAGCGATGACTACTACACTCAAGATTTTGGCGAGCACTTTTTTTCTCAAAACAATGGTGACAACAACAATCTGCTTGAAAAAGCGCAATTCAACTATCAATCAACCTACTGGAACTGGGAAGCCTTGGCAAAAGGTTATCAAACGTTTCACCCAATCAATGCAAGCGATATTGTAAATCAATACAAAAGACTCCCACAATTAACGCTTAATGCTAATAGCCCGCTCCTTTGGGGTGGTTTGACAACCTCTTTTTCGGGTCAATACACGTATTTCACTATTATCGCCAACCCCAACCAAGCACGTCCTGTATTTGGCTCACGTTTATTTGCACAACCAAGCGTCAGTTATGATCTTGAAAAACCTTACGGTTTTTTGATCCCCAGCATAAAACTCCATGCTATTGGCTACGAATTAAATAATACTTTAGCTAATACGCCTGCACAAGAAGGGCGCGCCGTTCCTATTTTTAGCACGCACGGCAAGCTGATCTTTGCCAGGAACATTCACCCATTCAATTATGGCCTCAAACAAACGCTTGAACCTGAATTTTATTACCTCTACACGCCGTTTGTTCCGCAAAACGAGCTGCCGAACTTTGACACGGATCAAGCAGCATTCACTTATGACTCTTTGTTTAGTTATAACCGCTTTTCAGGCATTGACCGTGTTGGGGATGCCAATCAAATTAGCTTGGGTGTGACCAGCCGATTTATTGACTTGAATACGGGTAATCAAAAAGCCATGGTTGGCGTCGGTGAAATGTATTATTTTCGCAATCGTGAAGTGAGTGCCTGTTATGGCCAAAGCAATAAATGTAAAAATGCAGCAACTGATTCGGTCAACAGAGAAACCTTTTCACCCATTGCCGGGGAATTGCAATACAACTTTAACCCTAATTGGAATCTTACTGGTAACTGGGCTTGGAATCCCGTGTTGAGAAAAACAGCAAACGAGTATGTTGCGTTTCAATACGATCGAGACAACAATCACATTATTAATCTTAGCTATAACGACATTAATCACGCAGTCAGCGGCATCGGCGTAACACAAAACCATATTAGCCTTGATAGCTCAACGCCCCCCTATCAAGAATTGCAACAAGCCAGCATTTCAACCAGCTGGCCATTAACTCGACGCATTCAGTTATTAGGGTCGTTTGAACGTGATTTTGCTACCAGTCAAGGTCAACGAAATGAGTTGAGTTACAATACCTATAATTCTTATTTCTACGGCGCAGAATACAATAGTTGCTGCTGGGCAGCTCGACTTTTCGGTTACCAGCGTTACAATGGCTTAAATAATAGCAATCACGCCACTTTTCAACACGGTATATTTTTACAAATTGCCTTGATTGGACTGGGTACTCTCGGGCATAGTACCGACTCGTCAGCTGGCGCTGGCATGCTAGGCGACATTGCAGGGTATAACGATACCTTCGGACAGGGGTAACATGATGAAAAAAATCACAATTTTAGCATTTTTGATGAGCAGCGCACTGCTCAGTAACAGCTTGGCTGCGGTCATGGCGCCACAAGCTAGTGCCCACCACAGCAATAACTCAGTAAATTATTCAGCTCCCGTCACACCGGTTAATCGCATCGTTGCCATCGTCAACAATGATGTCATTACCCAAACTCAACTTGATCAACAAATGGCCGTTGTCAAATCACAGCTTCACCAGCACCACGTAGCATTACCAAGCAACCAAGAGCTTGCGCAACAAGTGCTCAATCAGCTCATTAATCGCCAACTCCAATTGCAACTTGCTGAGCGAAACCATATCCAAGCTAGCAACCAAGACATCAATCAAGCCATTCAAACCATTGCCCAGCAGAACCAAACCACACCGGCGCAAATTTACCAGCAGCAAGCGACCAATGGCCTAAATAGACAGGCGTTCCGTCAAGAAGTGCGAGATGACATTATTGTTCAGAAATTACAGCAAGCTGTGATGTCATCACAAATCACCATCACGCCTCAAGAAGTTCAAAACTACATTCAACGCACACAAGGCAGCCCCCAAGCTCGAAAACAATATCATTTGGCCGATATCCTCGTTGCACTACCCTCTGCCCCAACGCCAAAACAAATCAGCAACGCTGAGCAACGTGCCGACCGCCTCGTCGCACAACTTCGTCATGGCGCAAACTTTCAACAACTAGCAGCTGCGCAATCTGGCGCGCAAAACGCCTTAAAAGGTGGTGATTTAGGCTGGTTAGCCTTGGGCGAAATACCTGACGCATTTGAATCAGCCGTTGCTGCCTTAAAACCCGGCAATATTGCCGGCCCCATCCGCACAGGCAATGGATTTCACATTATCAAATTGCTTGGCGAGCGCACACCAGCGGCAACACAAACCACCACCACTGCCCTCCAAAAGCAACAAGCCGAACAAGCGCTTTTTCAAAGCAAAATGTTAGAAGCACTGCAGGGTTGGATTAGCCAGCTACGTGCACAGGCCTACATTAAAATCATGAAATGAACCATCAGGTGTTGAGTCGATCACTGAGTCGCTTCAACTCCTCTTGGCAACGCTTAAGCACCGCCGTCTGCGCATCGAATTCTTCGCGCGTGACTAAATCCAAGCGACGCACGGCACTTGCTAGCGCCTCTTCTATGCGTTGATGCAGCTCTGCGGAACCACGCTGCAAATTCTCAGGCAGTACTTTCACCACCTTATCGACGACTTCTTCTAACGACTTTTTTGATAACATGCTATGATCCCCGTATAGTTATGAATGCATGCTAACACATCACGCATGATGGAAAAAGCTGGAACCACTGATGATTAATTTTTTACTAAGGCCTATGCTTGGCATTCTATGTCTGCTTGCTTTTTTGGTTTACACCCTGATCATTGCGCTGGGCGTTTACCCCATTGCATTATTAAAATTACTCTCGTTTAACCGTAGTTGGCGCAACACGAGCCGCAATATGATGGAAGCTGTTTCAAAAGCATGGCGTGGCTGCAATCATTTTCTCGCTAACTATCTGATTCGAGTCAAAATTGAGATCAATGGTTTTCACCAGCTTGGCCCAGCTCGCTGGTACATCATCATCGCCAATCATATTTCTGCAGTTGATATTATGGTGCTCACAAAAATATTTAACAAAGCGCCGCCACCTCGGTTTTTTATGAAATCAACTTTAGTTTGGCTCCCTGTGATTGGCACTGCTTGCTGGGCAATGGACTTTCCATTACTTAAACGTTACAGCAAAGCACAATTAGCTAAGAACCCAAAACTACGCGGAAAAGATTTAAAATTATTAAAACGCAATTGTCGTAAATTTCGCCGCAAACCATTATCCCTGATGCTTTATCCTGAAGGCACACGATACACCAAACAAAAAGCAGCAGAGCAACACACGCCTTTCAAACATTTGCTTGCACCGCGCGCAGGCGGATTGGCGATGGCAATAGCCATGATGCATCAAAAACTCGATAGCATTATAGATGTCACCATTGCATACCCAAACGGCTGTTATAAATTTTGGCAATTTATTTGTGGGCGAACCAAACGTATTGTTGTTAACTTAAAACGTTTACCCGTTACACCTGACTTGATTGGCAATTATCAACACGATGAAAAATTTCGTGAGCATATGCAAAACTACGTCAATCAGTTATGGAAAGAAAAAGATAAACTTTTAACACAGCTACTTGATCAGCCGCCTGAGTGCACGCAAACATGATAACCATCGCAACCAGACAAAGTCCGTTGGCACTCAAACAAACTGACATTGTTATTGATGCTCTACGCACACATTACCCCGAACTATCCATTAACATTCAACCCATGACGACACAAGGTGATCGACAACTTGATCAATCACTTGCAAAAATTGGCGGGAAAGGCTTGTTTATCAAAGAGCTCGAAAAAGCTTTGCTTGATGGGTCTGCTGAGCTTGCTGTGCACTCTATGAAAGATATGCCCATGGAACTACACCCAGAGCTTGAAATGATGAGCGTATTGCCTCGCGCAGAAGTTCGTGACGCACTGGTTTGCAACCAATACAGCAGTCTTTCTGAATTACCTGCCAATGCCGTTGTTGGTACATCCAGTTTGCGACGAGCTGCGCAATTAAAAGCGTGGCGTCCAGATCTTAACGTTAAACCTCTCCGCGGCAATGTAAACACACGCCTTAATAAACTCGACAACAATGAATTTGATGCAATCATTTTGGCAGCTGCTGGCTTGCAACGATTAAGTTTGCAAAACCGTATCGGCGAATTACTCCCCACAGAAAAAATGTTACCTGCCGCTGCGCAAGGTGTGCTCTGTGTGGAATTTCGAAAAAATAATACGGCATTAAAAAATCAGCTCGCCTCTATCCATCACCCCGATGTTGAATGTTGCGTGCTTGCAGAACGCGCTATCGTCAATGCGTTGCAAGCCAGCTGTCACACGCCCGTTGGCACACTTGCCACTCACTTACCCGACGATTCTCTCATGCTACAAAGCATGGTTGGCATGCCTGATGGCAGTCACATCATCACCGCGTCAGCAACGGGCCAAATCAATCAAGCAGAGCAACTTGCACAAATCGTCAGTCAACAACTGAATGAGCAAGGCGCGCAGCGCATACTGCATTTAGGCAAATAGCGCGGAACTATACCTATATTTAGGTATATTGCTTTGCGGCCCGACCGAGCGTACAATCGGGGCACTTCTACCGTCTTAGCAACTACGTAAATCATAAAAAACTTGAGGGGGAATAACCTGTGAGAGGAAGAGCGGCACTCATTTTAGCAACCAGAACTGGGTTGTTTAAAAAACAACCGCCAGCTCATCTGCCGAGCCTGGAGCATCAGCTTCTGCCTAAAACGCCAACCTCGCGCCCTGCTCGTTTATTTGGCACGGTGCCGCCAACTTCTGGTGAAATAGGTGAGCAAGTTCGTTCTGACTTAAGCAAGGTGAAAACTTTTGCAGATCTTCGTAAACCACTTGAGACTGGGTTCGTACGAGGCGTTCTTGTGCCGCGGCTACAAACCGCCATAGAAAAATATCCTTCCTTGGCAGTATGGAGCTTCCCCGCTGTCTTTTTTCTTGGCTTCTTAACTCATCAGGGCTACCAATACGGAAGTTCCAAGGCAACAAAGCTGTATAATCAAAAAACCACTCACAATGTAGAGACGGGCAAATTTAGACCGCTAGAAGAGGCTATTGTTAGACAAGAAGAAAAAGATAGTATTTTGAAGATTTGTCGCGATGACAATGCACCCATCAAATTTGTGAGCATTTCGGGCGCACCTGGCACAGGGAAGTCCACTCTCGTCAAACAAGTCTTGGACGATTTGATTTCAAGAAATAGCTTATACGATAAGGTGCGCAAAAGGCATTTTTCATTGGTGTGGTGTTTAGACGCTTCTAGTGAAGATACACTCAAACAAAGCACAGTTGCACTTGCCCAAGCCTTAGCGCTTGATCCTGGCCAGCATGCTTTCGAAACGATACGTGACTCTGGTTTTGAAGACTTGGTTGAGAGCATTCAAAGAGAGCTTTCAAAGCAAGAGGCATGGTTAATTACATTTGATAATATTTGCTCGATGGATCTACTTAGCAATGCAAATTGGTATAGCTATAAGAGCTCTAATGCGGGTTTTCCACAACAAAAAGATAAATTTGGTCGCGTGGTCCTTATACATAGGGACAGCCTGCCAAAGCTCAACACTTTCGACGATGATTACGGAAGAATCGCGCACCTTAATCTCGGTCGCGGTCTGAACCAGCAAGACATAAAGAAATTAGTTAGAGAAATTTTTGATAGAAAGGGCATCGACGGTCAATTCATCGATGAGGTTGTAGAGAAAATTACCAACCCACCATTACAGGATGACGCTTCTTATCCCTTGATTTTATCAACTATTGTCCACTATCTAGCTTATCAGCACCGACAAAACCCCGCGTTTACTTTCAACACTTTTATTATGCAGTTATCAAGCACAAGTGAAGGCGATGATTTAGAGCGGGCTTATATCAAAATACGCAGTAACCAAACACCCCAATATCCTGAGACATTGAGCAAAATACTGCGAAATATTCTTAAAAGCAATGTTGTAGATACGTCATTTAGAGAATTTGCTTTTAGGTTAGCCTTTTCTCCTCTTCACGAAATACCAGAAGATTTACTGCGAGCTTATGCTCAAAGTGTTAGGGGCGATTATAACAAGCTTCGCAGGAAAGCCTTAGAACTTGGCTGGTTAAGTCAAGAAAAAGATTCGCAAAGTAACACTACATATTTCTTTATTCACCCCGCCATTCAAAAACAGTTATCCGCCATCGCATTTAGTACTGCTTTGACCAAGGAGTCTATATTCTACGGCTCCATGAGGCTTATAGGAAGCGCGGCTTTTTGGGCAATTGGTTATACCACAATCGGCGCCACTCTTTTTGCGACAAGTGCATTTTCTATTGCAGCAGGCATCCCTCCTTCGCTACTGGGAACACAGTATTTTTTAGAAAGATTTTCAGCAGACTTCTTGGCAAAAAAAGAGGTGATAGAACAGCTAGAGGCATATCAGTACTCACTAGGTGATGGTACCATATCCCAAGCTCAGGATCTTGAAAAAACTTACCAGCTTTTCCCTGTGCTCGACACGTTAGTCAAAAGACTTAACGCAAGTGTTGACGCCGCCTTAAAAGCAAAACTTTTCTATCTTGTTGGCGTATCCCTAAAAGAGCTCAAAGGCGAAAAAGAAGCTGCTTTCTCTTTTTACGAGACAATCAAGCTGCTTGAAAACTATATACAACAAGAAACATCAGAACATCCATCTAAACTGGAAGCTGCCAGAACGTTGCTAGTTGACGCTTACGTTCAACGTGCTCGCTGCCATTATAGTCAACCTGCTCAGGCCAACACTGATCTAGACAAAGCATATCAAATAGCTTGTAAGCTATTTGGTGACAATCATGTTAAAACACTCGATATTGAGTTAGAAAAAATTAAGATATTAGGCGCACGCGGGCGTTATGAGCAAACTTTTCTTGGGCTGAAAAAGCTACACAAAAAATTTCAAAAACTAGGTGATCAAGCAAGAGTGGCGGAAGTCTTATATTGGAAAGCCTTTGCACTGAAAACACTGGGTAATTTTGAAGAAGCTTTAAGTGTTTATGAAGAGTGTTTAACAATAAGAAAATCATTGTTTAAAGAAACACATGATCACGTTGATTTAATGAAGGTCAACCATGATATTGGGGTGACACTACGACATTTAAAGCGCTTACCTGAGGCCATTGAACATTTAAAAAAATCTGCAACTTCGTATGAGAAGTTTTATCAATGTGTGAGTCCACACCATAAAAATTTAGCAATAGCTTATCATGACTTAGGGGTCGCGTATCTGGAGATGTACCAAATGCATGGCAATTTCGTAGACTTCTTCCAGGCTAAACATTATTTAGAAAAGGGACGGAACGCACGAATATTTTATCACAGCCCTCGACATCCTGCTGTGGCGCGTAGTGACGAAAGCCTTGGTGATTTAGCTCAGCTCAGCTTTTATCGTCCCTATCACCAAGCAATAAATTTCTATCAACAGTGCTTAAATATCAGGTTAAAATCCTATGGAAAAAATCACCCCGAAACGGCAAGAGCTTACTTGAAATTATCACAGGCCAATTTTAACGATGCAAAATGGCGAGCAGGGGCCAGCAGCATTATGCCAGATTTTGAACAGTCAAAGAATCTTTTATCAGAGGCGAAAACAGCCTATAAAACATATAAGACTGGTATGATAACGCACAGCCAACATGATCCAGAAAATACTAATATCAAAAGCATGATAAAAGAAATACAAGGCCAGCTAAATGCTATTGCCGATTTAGAAAGAGAAATAGAGGAGCAAACAAAAGAGTTCTCTCCAGAGCTGGATTATTATCGGAGTATTAGTCACGCATTTTCTTAGTTAACCAAGTGAGGCATTATAGATATAAAGCATTGCCGAGGCGGTAGAAGGCTCATCCGTTTTAACAAAAAAGCAAAGGCAAATTTATCAAAGGGAAACTTCAAAAAAGCACTGCCGTATCTCAACAAAATTTTAACCATTCATGAAAAAAACGGTGAAAATGCCGAAAAAATAGTAAAAGCAATCAGCCAGATTGGTCATACGCTCAATCAGCTGGGCCGTCCAGCTAATGCGCTTCCATATTTTCAAAAAGCAATTAACCTTTGTCGTGCCAAGCACGAAGAACTTGCACAACATAGAGCTGAAGTTTTATTTGGCATTGCGAATGCATACGGGTCTCTTGCCCAATTAGAGTCCTGTGAACAATACTTAAAAGAAACGCTGGGTGTTATTTCTCAGTCAGAAAAGATGGATAACCTATTACTTGCAAAAGTAACCAGCACGTTAGGATATTTTTACAATGTTTACGGTCAACTTGACCTAGCAGAGAAATATCTTAAGAAAAGTTTAGACATATTACTCAATTTACCTGAGCACAATCAAACTCACGAGCTTGCGAGAGTTTATAGTAATATGGGTGTACTTTATCTCGCCTGGGGCGATTTTAAAAACTCTAGAGCATCATTTGAAAAAGCGTTTGACATCAGAAAAAAACTATTTGGAATGAAAAATATTCAAACAGCGATTAGCTTAAATAATTTTGGTATATATTATTGCGCTCTGGGTGATTCTTCGAAATCTATTTATTTTTTTAAGCTTGCCCTAAATATCAGAAAGGGGTTTGTTGGGTTTTATCACCCTGCTGTTGCAAGAACTTTATCTTGTCTTGGTTATGCTTTTTTATCACTTAACCAAACAAAAAAGGCAAAAAGCTGCTTTTTAAAAGTGAAAAAAATAAGAAAAAAATGTTATGGCAACAACCACCCAGAGAGCGCAAAGGTATTGAGCAACTTTGGCGTTCTTGCTATCAAAGAGCCAGACCTTGAAAAAGCGTTGCAATATTTCTTACAGGCGCTAGCTATCAGAGAAAAAACATACCGTCCTTTTCACCCCAATCTTGTTTTGAACTATTATTATTTAGCAAAAGTTCAACTTATGCTAGGTAATCCCAAACAAACGAGTGTATTTCTGAATAAATCAGCAGAGGCGTTTCACGAACTTTATGGATTTGACAACAACAGGCTTCTCAAATTGAATAAAACTACAGAAGAAGATATACTGAAAAACGGTCCGCAGATTATAGCCACATACAAGACGATGTTTTACCCCCTTTTTTACACAGAGGCGTTACATTAAGAACTTGAATCATCTTGAAACATAAATATGAGCTCACGCCTCAAATACGAGCACCCTCCGATCAGGCGAAATTGGCTAATATTAAAACAGCTCTTAACTGGTGATACACGCTGGAAAATTGCCTAATATTCAACTACGATTGGAAATATAAAAGATATGGGAAACTGCCAACGATGAGTGATATGCTCGAAGGATTAAGCATTTTAGTAACTCGGCCAGCGTCGCAGGCAAAAACGCTTATTGATAAGTTACAACAATTGGGCGCGCGTGCGGTTGCATTCCCAACCGTTGAAATCCAACCGCTCACCCAATCCCCTGAATTTATCAGCACAATTAAAAACGTTAAAGATGCTGACATGCTGATATTTATTAGCCGAAATTCAGTTAAGCATGCTTTGCCGATCATCAAACAAGAACATCCATCAATGGCCGATCAACTTAAAGTAGCCGCAGTTGGGCCAGGTACCGCTGACGAAATCCGTGAGCTTGGGGTCACCGTTGATATTATGCCAGACAACCAATACAACACCGATGGTTTGCTTGCCATCAATGAACTTGTTGAATGTGCAGGCAAACAAATTATCATTGTTCGCGGTGAAGGTGGCAAGGAACAATTAGCCGAAACCCTTAGTAAGCGCGGCGCACATGTTTCTTATCTAGAGTGTTATCGACGCGCATTGCCAAAAAATGACATCAGTGGCGCGCTCTCTCCCACACCCGATCTTATTATCGCAACTAGCCATGATGTGTTGCAAAATCTTTATGACATGACGCCAGAACCCCTGCGTGAAGTGCTCTTAGAATGTCAATTGCTCGTAACGAGCCCCAATATGGTTGAGCTGTGCGAAACATTGGGCTTTTCACACCCTGCCATCGTTGCTCCCAACGCCTCAGATGAGGCCATCATTCATGCATTACTCTAGCCACATGCCGTCAACGGTCTTTATGTCTGTTAAAATTTTATATAAGATTAGGAAGTAAACCCATATACAGGATGTAAGCCTATGAGCGATGACAAAGAAAAGCCAGAAGAGCAAGAGCAAGACCAACATCATGAGCCAAATGATGAGCCTAGCACCGAGCATGACGATGACGACGAGCAGCGCTCCCCCAACAAATCGGGAAAATTCACAAAAGGGCTGATTTGGATTGTCATCATCATCATTATTCTTGCTATTATCGCCGGGGTCATTCATTGGCAGCGAACGTCGACGACAAGCAGTCAAACTAAAGCTGCTAATACGCAGCAATTCACACAGTTTGATGCACGCATTGGTAAGCTCGAACAAGATAACAGCAGCCTGCACCAACAGCTCACCAAGCTGCAACAAACCAGCGCTCAACAATCTCAAGATATCGAGTTTACAAAATCAACCAGCTCTCGTTTAGAAGATGAGCTCGGCGGCAAGCAAATGGGTTGGCTGCTTGATGAGTCCCTCTACCTTACGCGGCTTGCTCGTTATAACTTAAGTTATCAACATGACATTAGCACGAGCAAAATGTTGCTAGAAGATGCCGATCAGGCTTTATTTTTGACAGGCTATCCTGAAGTGAGCGATGTCAGACGAATGCTTGCTGAAAATATTGCAGCATTGCAGGCTATCCCCCCACTTGATGTCACGGGTATCTTTTTACGGCTACAAGCTCTCAATGGTGAAATTAGCAAATTACCACTCATTAGCGATAATCCGGCCAGCGAAAAACTCGCCGCTAGCAAGCATGATACCGAACAAGCAAGCAATGACTGGAAAGGCGCGCTTCATCACAATATTCATCGAATCGGCAAACTGATTGTCATCCAACGACGAGACAAACCAATTCAGCCGCTCATTACCACTGAACAACAAGCGTTGCTAAACCTTTATCTTTCAAATTTATTTAACAATGCACAATGGGCACTGCTTCATCGCAACAATATCATTTATAAATCCAGCTTAGCTGAAATCAACAAAGCGGTTAGCACGTATTACTCCACAACGAGCGAAACCACACAACAGCTATTACAAAGCGTTGACACACTCGCAAAAATTAATATTGCGCCTAAATTACCAAACATCAACGCCACTTTAAGCGCCTTGATCAACTTGACCGATCAAATTGCTGCAACCACTAACAAAAAAGTGGTGGCTAGCAAGCGTGGAGGAAGTGTTCAGTGAGAAAATTAATCACCTACATTATTCTTCTTATTTTTGCTGTATTTATCGGTCTGCTGGTTGTAGGTGATCCAGGTTATGTACTTTTCTCATTTCACCGCTGGACAATCGAAATGCCTTTTTGGTTGTGCGTGCTTATTACGGTAATTGTTATTTGGGTTGTCTATTTTTTGTGGCGCTTAATTTATGACATTTTTAGTCAGCATGGAAAATTGCGCTCATGGCATCGTTTTCGTGGTGTACATGCATCACACTCAGTCACCAGCGAAGGATTAATTGCCCTCATTCAAGGCTACTGGTCAAGAGCTGAAAAATTATTAATTGGCGGCGTTAAACGTAGCCGCACACCCTTAATCAATTATCTTAGCGCCGCCAAAGCTGCTCAAGAACAACATAAAATTGACAAGCGCAATGAATATCTTGAACAAGCGCGTGATTACGCACCTAAACAACAGCTGGCTATTGGACTTATGCAAGCTGAACTACAATTGCAAGAACGTGAACATGAAGCAGCGCTTATTACGCTCAAAGCGTTGTATAAGTTGGCACCCAAACATCAGACCGTTTTAGAACTATTGCAAAAAACCTACTCTGCTTTGGGTGACTGGCAACACGTTTTACAATTAATACCGGCATTGCAACGTCACGATGCCTACACTGAGAACGAGCTTGCTGATATTGAAGCAAAAGCTTATGAGCAGCAATTTTCTCAATCTGAACTCACCGTGGCAAAACTAAAAGCATGCTGGAGTGACTTACCGCGACAAGCACAAAACAATCCAACTATTGTTAAAAGCTACGCCCAACAATTGTTGAAAAAACATGCGGACGCTGACGCCAGCACAGTACTATTAAACGCACTGAAAAAAACCTGGGATGAATCATTGATGGCGCTTTATGCGCAAGCGCACAGTGATAATCCTGAACAACACTTTAAACAAGCGTTACATTTTTTAAAACATCACCCTAACAATTCTAAGCTGTTGATGAGTTTGGGTAAAATTGCGATACATAATAAAGCGTGGGAAAAAGCAAAAGAGTTTTTACAACAAACGATTGAACTTGAGCCCAGTGCTGAAGCATATATTCAGCTTGGCTTAACCTATCAACAACTCGGTGATAACACTCAAGCATTTAATGCTTACCAGCAGGGCGCTGCACTACTCTCATGAAAATAATTTTTGCTGGCACACCACAATTTGCAGCGACACATTTAGATGCTTTGCTAAAACAAAACTTCGATATCTGCGCTGTCTTCACACAACCCGATCGACCAGCAGGCCGCGGACGCCAGCTTACTGCAAGCCCTGTCAAACAACTCGCTTTACAACATCAATTATCAGTTCATCAGCCTGAAAAGCTTGATGAAGCTGCACAAAAAACAATTGCTCATTATCAGGCTGATCTCATGATTGTCGTTGCTTATGGGCTGCTCATTCCAATCTCAGTGATAAACATGCCACAACACGGCTGCATTAATGTGCACGCCTCATTATTGCCACGATGGCGCGGCGCAGCACCCATACAACACGCTATTCTTGATGGCGACAACACTACAGGCATTACTATCATGCAAATTGATGAAGGACTAGATAGTGGCGACATGCTACTAAAAGCCAATTGCCCAATCGATCGGGATGACACCAGCGCAACCTTGCATGAAAAACTTGCCAGGCTCGGCGCCGACACACTGATTGATGCACTACATCGATTTGATTCGTTACGACCTGAAAAACAAGATGAAACGCTTGTGACCTATGCAAAAAAAATCAAAAAATCAGAAGCTATTATCGATTGGCAACAATCAGCGGTTAACATTCACCAACAAATTCGTGCATTTAACCCCTGGCCCGTTGCACAAACCCAACTTGACAACACAACACTTCGTGTGTGGTCAGCAGATTTATCTGAAAATATTTCAAACAAACCTGCGGGTAGCATACTCAACGTTGACAAAACCGGCATTCACGTCGCCACAGGTGACGGCACACTCATACTCACCACCATTCAACTGCCCGGCAAAAAAGCCATGCCTGTCAGCGAATTACTCCACGCAAAAGGTGATTGGTTAAAACAGCACTGCGCTTTTCATTAAAACAACAGCCTTGTCAGCTCGGGGTAATTGGCAATCTAACCATCAAAAGGAACAACAAAGCAATTGTCGGCAACAGGATAAATTTCTTTAGAAGGAGCAATAATGATGCCTGGTGCAATATTAAGTGCTGGATAGGCTTTTCTAAACGCTAAAATACCCTTTGCATCTTTTGCCGTCGGGTGTGATTTATATTTTATTTCTATTGGATAATACAGGTTATTAACTTCTATTAGCAAATCCACCTCAGCCCCGGAGTGAGCACGCCAATGATATATTGCTGGATTCCCTTCAACAAAAGGCAGTTGCTTTAAGATATCTTGAACAACAAATGTTTCAAACAACGCGCCAAGTTTAGGATGACCTCTTAAAGAATCGACAGAACCTATGTGCATTAAAAAACAAGCCATACCTGTATCTGTGACATAACCTTTTGGCTTTTGATGAATGCGTTTAATCGTATTGCCTGAAAAGGCTGGAATTGAGGTCCACTGATAACTGCTAACCAACACATCAACCCAGCGTCTAGCTGTTTGAGGAGTAATGTTCAGCTCCCTGCCTAATTGACTATAATTTATTTCTTGTGCAGTTAAGTTTGCAAGCAAAGAACAAAATCGAGAAAACGTTTGCAGGCTACTGATATCGCTGATCAATCGCACGTCTCTTTCTACGTAGGTTTGAAAATAAGAGGCTAAGCTATCTTGCACCATATCATTGGGCATTTCTAGCAAACCAGGATACATACTCCGCCAAATCATTTCTAACAATGAACGCTGGCAAGCAGCTAAAAGGCTTGAAGAATTTTTTAAAAAGAAATTTTTGGGATCATTCAAAAAATCAACCAACCAACATGTCGGTTGGCTAGCATATTCACTGATGCTCAAATTACTAAGGGAGAAAATGGCCGCTCTACCAGCCAAACTCTCAGCAACATGCCGCATCATACTAAAATTTTGTGAGCCTGTAAGATAGTACTGGCCTGCCGTGCCATCTTCATCAACCCTGCGCTTTATGGTCGACAAAATTTCTGGGGAAAACTGAACCTCATCCAAGATGACCGGCCTAACCAGGCTATCGACAAACAAGTCAGGATCTTGGCGCGCGTTACCTACATCGAGAACCGGATCAAAGGTGATATGGTGTGCACCGGACAAACAGTGTTTGAGCAAGGTTGATTTGCCCACCTGGCGCGCACCGGTGATCATAAGCACTGGAAAATGCTTGCTGAACTTCACTATTTTCTGTTCTAAAAGCCGATGTCGATATTTCATGCTTACATTTTAATGATGACATCATCAATTTTCAAGTATTTTTCTCCAACGATATCGAAAAATCAAGGAGTTAGAAAGCAAAAAGGGGTTGGTTAAAACAGCAGCCTTATCAAACTACTTTGCAGAAAACGGCCTCCGATGACGAACACCGGCATCAGCCGAAGCTTTTCCGAGCAAAGGAGCGTCTTCACTTGCTTCTGAATCTGTGCCCATTGATTCATCAGAGGTAAAGGGCGTGCACTTTGCGATAAGCTCCAAACAGCTGTCTCGGCGTGCCTGGTAATAGCGAATAATATCAATATGCGTCTGGCGCTCTAATGGTGTGTCAACTTGTGACGACTGACGATCCAACTTAATTTGCTCTTCTTCAATAAACTGTCGCAATAATCTCACGGCTATTTCACACTGCTTACTAGCTTCCACATAATTGCTTTGTTCATAGGCTGCTTTTCCTTTCTTCTCAGCGTTATACAGCGCGTAGCGTTCTTCAGAGTAATTTAATGCCGCTTTGAGAAAACGATCTGAGTCGTTGCCTGGTTCAAGGTATGTATTTTTCAAGAGCTCAAACCAATAATGAAACCGCCCATTATAAGTCAAAATAAACTTTGCCAAAGATTCGCAATAATGTCCTGGGATGAACAAGTCGTCTATAGCGGGCACTTGTCGCGAAGCAACAATGCGGCACTTATTTGGATCAGCATTGTTATAAACTAGCAATGCTGACACAGCAATATGCCCATATCGAATGGCCATTTCCAACAGAGATCGACCACTCTTATCGCAGGTATTCGGCAAGAGGCCGGCGTCAAGACGCTGCTTCAAACCACTCACATTGTTAGTGCGCACAAGCTCGAAAGGACCGCCAGTAAACGCGTCAGCCACTCGATAATAGTGCGACGTTATTCTCTCTCCCCATGGCATAAGCTTGCCCCCCATTTCAAAAATCTGTTAAGCATCACTCGCACCTAAAGCCGGCGCCTCAAAAGATCCAGCAACTGCTGTAGCACGAACTGTCTCACCTGGTGCCTGAAATAACCCCTTCACCGAGACAATCAACCCACCAAGTTTATGACCAATGTCATCGATTCCCGACTCTAGTCTTCGAAGCATGTCGTCTCGCTCTATGACTTCGCTTTTCGATTGAACCAACTCACCCGACAACGTTGTCACCTGCTTGGCAACCTGTTGCACTTTTACTTTGAACGACTCAAGCCTACTTTGCACGCCTATTAAAGCCTGAGCAGCCCGCTCGCCTACTTTCAGGAGTAACTGCTCATGCTCTTTTTGCAGCTCTGTAAGTAGCCCTCTGACTTCATCAAACTCAGCTTTTAGCTGTCGATTCTCTTGCTCCACTTGACTTAACGAATCTAGCGCGGCTTCAGCTCCACCCTCATCAAAATTGCCTCCTAACCGCCTGTTTCTGTTATTTATATTGGCTTCTCTTTCTAATTTAGCTAACCTTGTTGTCACTGTACCAATCAAGTTCTTACGTACTTCTTCCAGCTCATCAGCCCACATCCTAAGCTCATGTGATACGCTGGTGTGAAATATAGCAAAAATAACAGGCAATATGCTAATAGACCACTCATACCAGTCTGGGCTTTTCTCGTTAATTTTAGATACATTTTCAGTTGTGTTACTGCCCGTATGGTTGTTTGTATTGTTTGCAATCCCTCCCGTATTGATAGCACGAAAAATGGTGACAAGAGTCACAGCAACGCCCATGATCGGCGGCACCAGCCAACTCAGCTTTTCTGAATAAGTTGGCTTAAGGTGGTCCTTTTTCACCATCTCATCCTTTCCTGCCTGTATACCCAGTCGTTTTCTGAGATCGTCAATCTTGACATCTTTCATAACCCTGTTTTGTTCTCTTAATTCGCAATTCTTAACAAAACTATAAGCTAAAGCAGATAAACTAGAACACCATGCCAGCCAAAGAAACGCCCGTCTACCTCTATCTGATTCATCCATCAAATTAGCGGCCCCTGCAAACACAAAACTTAACAACAGCGCCACCGCCTTAGCATGGCGGTAATTGCTCATAAGTGTGTCGTTACTCTCAGTATGCGTTTCGGCCGTCCCTAACCCCGAAACGCCCTCGACTGACGCGACAACTATTGTGCCGCAGCCATCCCCGTCACCCGATTGATGCGTTGCATCAATCGGGCTCTCAGATGACTGGACGCGGGCAGAAAAATTTTCAGCGCTCGCTTTGCTCTGCTGAAAATCGCCCGCTCCTGCGGGCTCCGCGCCTTCGGCTTCGCCTCTTCCTGGCGCGGTAGGTGGGTGTTCTGGCATGTGACGTCCTCCCCAAGTTCAACTAAATTATCTTTATCCTTAATTCTACGCTGGATTATACGCCTATAGTCAAAAAGAACAATCTCTGCTCAAAACTAGAGCGAATTCAAGCTATTAGCGATCAATACAACGGGCTGGGTTTATCTCTCACTGATCGTATGACAAGATCTTTAACTATCGAGCGCTTTTTCAGTAGACTGCTGAGCGACCAACAGCCGTTTATTCACCGCTATTTTTTGCTCGTCGGTGAAAGTATTCCATAAACGGACTTCATCAAATGTGCGGCCGCAGCCTCGGCAGATCTCATCACCAAAGGATGTGGTGCTGCAGACACCGACGCAGGGTGTGCCGGTTAGATTATGTGTTTTGTTAATATCCATAGCGAATAGCATAACAAAAAAACGCCGCAATTGCGGCGTTTTTTGCACTCAAACTGACTTGTTTAGGTTGCCCATACGGCGATAATTTCGAGAATCAAACCTGCCAGTATAAAGAACCAGCTAAGCACGAAACCAAACTTATGATGGTGGTGGCCTTCACCTACATCACCAGCGCTAAAAAATTTTGGAGCAATTAACAACATACCAACGATAATACAACCATAAGCAATAGTGTGAAGCACTGCTTCGATTTGTTGAAACATAGTGAGTCTCCTTACTGACAGATACGATAACTACTTGATAAGCGTAGCAGTTTTTTAGTGTTTTTCAAGTTTTTAACAGCTTTCTGCGCAAAAAATGGCCCGTTTCTAGCCCCCAAAACTAGAAGGGCTATTAAGCGACTGTGCCAGCTCTTCGTCTTCACGAAAGATCAACTCGGCGTTAGCAGCACGACATTCTGTAAGGCCCGAATGAACTTGCGCATCTATAAACATCTCAGCTGTGCGAAATACCGCTTGAGCCTCGTCGCCCTGACCTAACTCAGCCAGCACAGCGCTCATGTTATTATGTGCAACAATCATTCCTAGGCGATCGCTGTTTTCAGACAAAGGCTTGTTGGGAACACGCGACAAGATTTGCTCAAAAACAGAGTGGCTTTCCCCCAAATTACCAGCAAGACAATGAATAACGCCAAGCGCATTATCAAAGGGATTCCACCAAACCCCGCTCTCAGCGGCAACACTGCTTGTTCTGTCAATGAGCTCAATGCAACACGCCTCAGCTTTTGAAAACTCACGCTCACCTAGCCTAGCAAACATAAGCGCTTGTAAAGGCCCAGCAAAAAGCTCACTATCGCGACCATGTTCTGCCCTTGCTTGAACCAAGCTTGCTTGCGCATTAGCCGCGGTCAAGATCGGCTGCGGTTTGCCAACAAGCTGTGTTGGCTGTGGCGATGCTGAGCTGACGGAAAAAACAGCCTCAGGAATAGCTGTCAACAATAGCCGGTACTGCTTACTAAAACCATTTGATCGGTGACGAACGGCGTGAAAAAACCTCATGATGTGCTCCTTCTTATATTTTTGTTGAGCCATTCTATGTCGAATTCACTGGAAGCACAACAGCAAATGGGGGCAATCTGGAACTCGCAACCCATTGATTTTATATAAAATTCATGCTAGCTTGATAATTCTATTGCAAATGCTGGAATTATCACTATAATAACAGTATTCATGCTGGAATTATCAAGATATGGCGACATCAATGAACAGGCTTTATCAGACAATCATTGCTCATCATTTTGACGAGTTTGAGCAGATGTTTTTTCTGGCGGGCCCAAGGCAGGTCGGAAAAACCACCATTGCAAAAACAATAAGGATAAATGACCTCCCCGCACATTACCTCAGCTGGGATGATCTTGACACACGTCAGCTCATCTTAAGCAATCAAGTGGCAGCCAAGCTTGGCATTGATCAAGTCATTGCCGGTCAGAAAAAACCGACTGTTATTTTTGATGAGTTACATAAAAATCCTCAATGGAAAACATTTCTAAAAGGGTTTTTTGATATTTACAAAGAAAAGATTAATATCATCGTCACTGGTAGCGCAAAACTTGATGTCTATCGCAAAGGTGGCGACAGCATGATGGGGCGTTATTTCTTAACAAGGGTTCATCCTTTGTCAGTTCGCGAATTGCTAAGCATTACACCGCCGAAAAATGAAGTTTCGTTACCCAAAAAAATCGAGGATAAAACCTTTGATGTTTTACTTGAATTCGGCGGCTTCCCAGAACCTTTCTTAAAGCGCGACCAACGCTTCTCAAACAACTGGAAACGCATGAGACAGGAACAATTGTTTCGTGAGGATATTCGAGATTTAACTAATGTTCGAGAGCTTACCCAACTAGAAACACTAGCTGAAATCATTAAACTCAATGCAACAAAACAAGTGAATCTAACAAAATTAGGCAGCCGGTTGCAAATTGCCTCAACCACTGTCAAACGTTGGATAAGCACGCTATCAAGCTTTTACTTTTCTTTTACTATTCAGCCCTGGCATAAAAATATTACAAGAAGCCTTAGCAAAGAGCCAAAAATTTATTTATGGGATTGGGCTGAAGTTTCAGATAAAGGTGCAAAAAATGAAAACTTTATTGCCGCACACTTACTCAAAGCTGTTCACTTTTGGACAGATTACGGACTGGGCACCTATGAACTTTATTATTTACGCGATTTAGAAAAACGCGAAGTTGATTTTGTCGTCGTCAAAAACGGTAAACCGTGGATGCTTGTTGAAACCAAAAGTTCACACAAAGAATCCATCAATCCCGCATTGAAATATTTCCAACAGCAAACAAAAGCACCTTATGCCTTCCAAGTGGCGCTTGATTTAGACTATCAAGATATCAATTGCTTTGACTACCATGAACCAGTCATTGTTTCAGCCAAAACGCTATTGTCACAACTCATTTAAGCCATGATCAGACCACCATAATGCGAGTATTGGCCAAAAATAGACCGGCTATCGGTCTTGAAGCACCCATGACAAACCTCTATCATGGGACGTAAAATTAAAAAGGAAAGGCCAGTATGCGCATAGAAAATGAAGTAAAACTCGACTTTAAAGACGTATTGATCCGCCCCAAGCGGAGCACATTAAAGTCACGCTCTGAGGTTGAACTTGAACGTGAATTCAAGTTTCGTCATGGCAAATTTACCTGGCGAGGCATCCCCATCATCGCTGCCAATATGGACCACACGGGCACCCTTGAGATGGCGCGCAGTCTAGGTCAGCACAAGCTGATGACAGCTGTAGATAAATTTGTCAGCCTTGACGATTGGAAAACGTTTGCTAAAGAAAACAAATCACATGCTAAATATGCGTTTGTGACAGCTGGCTTAAAAGACGACGATTTTACACAGCTTAAAGCGACTATTGATGCCGCACAATTAGAATTTATCTGCTTGGATGTCGCCAATGGTTATACACAACGCTTTGTTGATTGTGTTAAAAAAATTCGTGAAGCCTATCCTGAAAAAATTATTATGGCAGGCAATGTAGTCACGGGTGAAATGACTGAAGAACTTGTCTTAGCTGGTGCAGACATTGTGAAAGTCGGCATTGGCCCAGGATCTGTCTGCACGACTCGCAAAAAAACGGGAGTGGGTTACCCGCAGGTATCTGCTGTCATCGAATGCGCCGATGCTGCACACGGCTTAAAAGGCTGGGTATGCTCTGATGGCGGTTGCACCACCCCGGGCGATGTTGCTAAAGCCTTTGCAGCAGGCGCTGATTTTGTCATGCTCGGTGGTATGTTGGCTGGTCATGATGAATGCCGTGGTGAAGTATTTGAAAATGAGTTGGGCGCTAAAACCATGCGTTTTTATGGCATGAGCTCGAAAGAAGCGATGGAAACGCATCACGGCAAAGTCGCACATTATCGCTCTGCTGAAGGCAAATCAGTCAATGTGCCTTATCGTGGCGCAGTCTCAAATACCGTGCTCGATATTTTGGGTGGCTTACGCTCAACCTGCACGTATGTCGGTGCACAACAGCTTAAAGAATTATCCAAACGCACGACATTTATTCGCGTTTCACAACAACTCAATGAGATCTATACACCTCACGAAGTTGAAGGATAATACCCTGGCGGATAAGCACCACCGTGAGGTGGTTGTGGTGGTGGAAACATCGGCGCAGCGCTGGCAAAATGCCCAGTCGTTGTAGGTGGCATCGGTGCTGCTGGAGCTGCGTGATAAGCCATACCGGCGCTATGCAACATTTGTTTCAACCAAGCATTTTCTGCAACCAATGCATGATTAGCCTGAGCAGATTGACCAAGCTCATGGTGAGCAGCCGCAAGCGCTTGTTGTAACTCAGCAATTTGCTTAGCACGGGCAGCGCTTTCACCCTCAACACGCTCGAGCTGGCTTTGCATAAAATCAACTTGCGCTTTAGCCCTCCGTGCCTGTGCTCCAGCGCGCTCTTCATCTAACTCTATGCGGCCAAGCATATCATCAACCACCGCTCGAACTTCCTGCTTGCGTTCCAGTTCGGTTGCATACTTAGCTTTATGAAGCTCGGGCAAATCATGTTCTAACATTTGTTTTGCAGCATCAAAACGCTCTTGCTTTTCATGCTTAGCTTGACACTTAAATTCATAAAGACCGAGCAAGTCACGTTCTAGCACTATTTTTGCAGTATCAACACACTCTTGCTTTTCATGCTCAGCTTGATGCTTAGCCTCATAAAGACCGTGCAAGTCACGTTCCAGCACTATTTTTGCAGCATCAAAACGCTGGCGAGCTTGCCGCCAATCATCCACACGATGACAATAGTTAACAATAAGCGGGGCTGCGTTTGACGCTAAATAATTAAAATGCTTATGTGCCTTAAGTCTGGCCTTGTACAACCCACGCCAATCACGCTCAAGTATTTGTTTTGCATCATCGAAGCGTTGGCGACGTGCTGCACGCTCACGCGCCATTTCATGTTCATCTGCACGAGCACCTGCACCTGCTATGGCTTGATTGATATAATATTGCAATGGTTGTTGAGCAGCTAATTTTGCAACATTAGCTGCAATATATTCCTCGGAAAGACATTGTTTGTTCGTATCCAGCGACATCTGCAATAAGGCTCGATAACATTTATCAACACCATCCGCCAGGGGTAAAATCTTTTCACAAAAACGCTCGGCTCGTTCATACGCTTTTTGTCCGTGATACAGCGCAATAATTTTCTCAACCAACACGGCTGATTCGTATGGATGCGCATGTATGAACTCACCATCGATAAGTGCTGCCAACTGATTGGCCGCCCACAATGGTTTTTTTATTGATTTCCCAGGCTTAGCAGGACACGGCTTATCAAATCGTTTGTAAATTTTACCCACCGCATCGATGTAATCAGGCTGAACACCGTTAACTGCCAATCGCTGGACAGCAAAATTGAAAAATGCTGTATTATAAATGCGTTCTACTTTTTTTGCCTTCGCAAGGCTTTCCTCGGTTACTGAATGGCGTGGCGTTGCCTCTACTAGCCTTTTCAATCGATCAATTTCGGCTTGATGTGCTGGCATCAACACGGGCCGTTCATCTTTTTCTGAAGGCAACAATGCTTCGATCTTCATCAGCCTTTTTTCAAATAAAGCATTTTGCTCAGCGGGTAGCGTTGGTATCACCGCATAACTTAACGTAATGAAGTCGTCATCACTCGACTCAGCCAGCATAGCCATCACCTTTTTTGATGATTCCATGGGAACCGCTAGCTTTTCTTTTAACATCGGCACTGTGGGCAAGAGACAACCATCAGGATCAACTAGCTGCCGCTGGATAGCCTTCAAGTACCTCACAGAAAATTCAATGTTTACTTCTTCAACATCTATTGGCAATTCCGATGGATAACGATAAACAGCACGATATTTTCCGTAAACAATATCTTTTTTATATAAGTTTTCTACCGACACAACAGGGCCGTAACAAACCTGTTTGTCATCCTTAATATAAACAGGGCCACGAGCAAGGCATTGAGCAATCGTATCGGTCGGTTCATTGTCTAATACAATATAATTGACATAGTCGCCATCAATCAACTCACCTGTAACATCCAATTTGTCTTTCATAAACTTCAATTGCTGATGATAGTCTTTTATGACAAATTGAATAATAGGGCTTGAAGTGCCAGACTGTTGTAATTCAGCTATTTCTTTTATCAACCTGTCAAGTTGAGTAGCACAGCTGGTTTTTAATGAGAGAAAAGTCGCTCTCTCTGAATATAAGAATGTTTCAGCAAGCGCATAGCGAATAAATAACATTGTCGAACGAATGCGAGCCAAGTGATTGCTGATATTAACATGGTCTCCGGCATGTTCTTTGAATATATCATTGAGCGTGTCCATGACAAGCTCCATACTCTGCACTCCTCCACGTAAAAAGAGCTGCTCAAACAGTTTTTTTGAGCGGATAATATGTGCTACCATGCTGAT
>PANR01000039.1 GCA_002707695.1 Legionellaceae bacterium | reverse complement strand
TCAGCCCGTGAGGGATTTTGCTGATAAGCTAGCAAAACAACCTAAAGATGCGGATTTTCACTTAGACAAAATAGCCAAGACGTCAGTAAAGTCGGAGGAAGATTGGGAAAGTCAACTTCAAATTGGTTATTCCGCGTCTTTTGTTAACAGTGTAGTAAGCGATTTGGTGGGCGGGGAATATTATCTTCACGCTGCTGATTTGGCTGACAAGTTAGTTGGTAATTTGAAATTAGCTGATAACAAATTTATTGAAGCTGATGAACAACGTAGAGGTAGAGAAGATCTACGTTTTTCTGGTAATCACCAAGTTGCTAGTATTTTTGTCGGGCAGGTCCAGCAACTAGTATCGAGCTATATTCATCAGCTCCCAGAGAATTATTGGAAATCAAAAGTTACCTTGGCAGCGTTAGAGGCAGTGCAGATTGCAGTGCCCACGGCACCAACACTGGCATTGCTGCGACTGACTGCAGACCCAGAAATTTTTTCACGTAATGTGGCCAATTACGTAGTAGATCCACGTGCTGATCTTTACACAGGTACGCAAGTGTTGCTCCAAGGCTTCACATTCTTTTTGACATATGCAGACTCTATTCCCATTCCAAGATCACTCTATGTTGGCAGTAGCAAGAACCGTCGGTGGTGGTCAGAAACAAGAGATGGCGCACTTTTTTGTACGAATGGTGCATCAAGGGCGCTCAGTTTTGGCAATGCAGCTTCTCAGTTGATAAAAAAGGGGTTGGGTATTGCATCTGCGCCTATGCACGCAGCGACGCTTGTGTCATTACCTGTTGATATTGGTTATTACTATAGACGGAAGTGGGACAGGAACGCTGGTCATGAGTCAATTGATTCGGGAAGTTATCGGCGTGAAACCGCTGTGAAAACAGGGATTGGTGGGGCTGGTGCTTTAGGTTTCGCCTCTGCATGTGGGGCGGCGCTCGCGTGGTATGTGGTTGTGCCAGTTTCACTTGTGTCGTGGGGGACATACAAGTTACGCGAAGACGGTGATGCAAAGCTAGCACTGGATGCAGCCAGGAGAAAAATTCAAAAACACCAACCAGGATGTGATACCAAACTTACAGGAAGACGTTTCTCGTTTGATGTATTTAATAATGAGCACCCCACAAACGGTGAAGATCGACGTGAGGTTAGTAAAGCGCTGCAAAGCATTCGGAGAACGCTTACATATCATTACAGTGATAGGCCTGACTCTAAATACTCATGGGATGGTTTAATCTATCGAGAAGAAGATTCCGAGCGTTCTGATGACCAATCGCCATCTATTAATGATATACGTTTATATTATCTTCATGTTGAGTTAGATAAGGGAGTGAAAGGGGTAGAGAGACGGTTTCCATGCTTGACAGATGACAGCGAAGAGTCAGCAAATCCTGATTTTACACAAGCGTGGCAATATCAGAACTACGAAAAAGAACAATTTAATAGGTTAGTCAAAGAATACCAAGAAAAAAAAGAAGGACTAATCAAGAAGGAATTGCTGGAGTTACGTGAAGATATAGGGCGATATTTTAAAGGCGCCAATGCTGAAGAGATGCTCCAATTATTTGCCGATAAACAATACAAAAGAGTTATTGATGCGATAGGTTGCGAAGTAATTATTCGTAATACAAAGATACAGGATAATGGGTCACAACCATTGATAGATGGTAAATTACCCCCTTTGTTTGGATACTCACTCATTCTTCGACGGTTGGAGGCCTTTGCAACATCGCCCGTTCGTCTAAATGAGTTTAAAGATGAATATGACAAATGTGTTGAATATATTTCACGCGATACTCGCCGACCAGAATTTAAGGAGCTTTATGACAACACGTGGTCTAAGGTGGTTAACGGTCTCGAGAGTATGGTTAGCGTGTTTTTGCGTCATAAATTGACCCTCGCGTTTCAGTGTCAAGACCATAATGAGCAACGCCGACTACTTAAAAGCATCATGGAGCGGTATAACTGTTGTGATAAGTATTGGCACGAGTTGCTGGAAGATGAAATTTTATATCACATTGCTGTAACTTTTTATCATTTTGGAACCCCAGAAGATAAAACTAATGCCAAGTATGTTGCTTCAAAAATTAGAGATGTGGGCGCACTGTTTAGTGCTAAGAAAAAACAAATTGAGTCAAAGCCCAAAGAGAGTGATGTGCAAGAAAAAAATGTAACCCTTCAAGCATTAACCATCGAGTTTTGTAAAACAGTTGGGTGGTTGTTAGGCAGCAAATCAAAGGCTGAGTGGTTGCTAAAATTAAAAGCGCCGCGTGAAGCAATGCAGCAGTATTGTGATGATCTGATCGATGGCAGTTTTAAAAATGACTGTTTGATTAAAAGCACTGATTTTTCGATACTATTTGATTTTCTTGAGAAACTAAAAGAAAAGCCTGAGTTACATATTGAAGAAATGCGGGCATATCAGCTTTTTGCTAGGTTTTATGCCGATGAAAAAGAACTGCAATTGGACGTGTTACATGATTTTCTAAAAATTCCTGAAGATGCAAGGGGCGTGCATTTTTGGTATTTTATGCTGAGGATCTTTCGTCAGATTTTATCGCCAGTAGGGGCAGCATATCCTACTAGAAATTCTATGTCAGAAGAGCCGTTGAGAAACTTGAGAGGGCTTGTCACGGTTTGTATGGATTGGCTTCGCAGCAAACCTCTCAATAGACAGGTTAAAGCGTATGTTGAGGCATCATATGACGAAATAAAAAATCATGTTGATGATAAAATGCAGGATATGGCACATGGTTTTCTTGATAGAGCCAATGCACGTGACATAATTCCCAAGATTACCCATATGATGAACGGCTTGGCTATTCAATATGAGGACTCTCAATCAGGCGAGCGTAAACACTTTATTCCAAGTGATGTCCCTCATGATGGTGATTGTGCGTTTCGTTGCTTGGGTATAAAGCGTGGGTTCGAAATTGCTTATTTGAGGCGGCGGATTAATGTGCCGTATCAGCTATGGGAATCTGGAAGGCGTAAGGAGCTCACGAGCAAAATCTATCACATATTGCTGAACGATTTAACAGTCAAGAATCAAAAGCCATATCCACAAGGTTATCTTAACATAAAGCCAAACCTCGAGCACATCAATAAATATTTAGATGGGCTCGCTCAACCTGGTGTGTGGTTGTCACATAATCAAACAAGCGTCAGTGTGTTTGATGCATTGGCTTATGTGCAAAAGAAAAATTTGCATATCTATCAGGTATCAGAAGAAGGTAATTTAATTTTAGCCAATAACACCAAATACCATCAGCCTGATTTTGAAGATTGTCACGTGCTTTATTCAGAAGGCCACTATTTACGCTTAAAATTATTCAGTGCAAAAGTTGAAGAGTTGCATGATCGCGAGCATATCAATATTGCGCGCAATCCCAATGCTCACTTTGCGCCACCACAGGCAGGCCCAGCAGATGAAGGTTTGCGTCAGCGCAGAGCTGCCAGAGCCCAGGTTGCCGCGTAATGTGACTATCGAAAGCGTTTAAGGAGGGATACTGTTTGTATCCTTCTCATCTTTTCTGTTATAGTCGCACCGCTGTTTTTTTGTGAAGCAGTGAAAAGCGTTCAGCCAACCAATATCAACCATCATAGATCCTGAATGTACTAATAAAATTTTAGGAGTTTTTTATGGATACTGATCAATCAAACTCTACTGAGGAAGTAGTTAATGCTGGCGCGCCTGCAGAGCCACCACGACCAACGAGCCCTGTCTCGTTTGAAGGCGGGTCGTTCAATTATGGTGTTGATTCAAGAACAGTTAAGTTAAGTCGAAAGAATGGCCCGCGTAACACAATAAGGATTTATGACGTCAAAACTGGTCGGTATACAAATGCTAGTCGCGTCAAAGAGCAGTTATCTGCACCAAAAAACCCCGCTCGAACGCTTTCGATTGGCGATGCTAATTTAGGTTCTTTCACGCTATATGAGGGTCAACCGACGGTATACTGGCAGCCTTCGACAGATGATTCAGCTGGAGCTTGTTGGTTAAAGTTTGCGCCGACCATTCAAGACAACGGCGGCCATGTTAAAGGGGAGTCTAATGCGTCTCTTCAGAATCTAAAAGATTCAAGAGTTGGTATTAATGCCAATTACAAGCTTTATGCGAGAGTTTCTGATCTCCCTTATGACTTAGGCATTCTAACAGGCAGCGTAGCATTTGATTACGCGAGTGTTGAATTTTCAGCTGTTGCTGAGGCAAATAGAAAAGGTGCCAGCATTAATCTTGGGGCGGTGGCCAGAGGGCCCAACCTAACCATTCATTCCACAGCATCGAGCGGTGTGCGCGTCGGCAACTATATCGTTAGACCTGAAGTGACAACTACGTGCGGTATTGGTCTTGGAGGGTCAGTTGGCGCCGGTGTTGATGTCAGTAGAGGCAGGCTTTATGTTTCAATGGCCGCCTACGAGGGCATTGGCTGCCAGGTTTCACTCGCAACAGATTGGTCAAAAGATTATATGCCAAAAGACTTATTAGTATCAAAAATGCTCAATCATCCAACCATTGGAAAAGCACTTGCCATTGTTTCTGATAAGCTAGAAGACCCCACAATTTCTCCTTATTGGCGAGCAGAGCTCCAAGATATCCGTGACGATCTAATAATGACAGGGCTTCAGTCAGTTAGGCCACCTATGGGACAGGCACCACGCGCAATAACAAACGGCCCGGGCGATGGCCCACAACCACCGCCGCCACCGCCGCCACCAGCGCCAGGTGGTGGTGCTGCACCTGATCAACCTAACCATCCTTTCCGGTTTAATATGTTGCCCGATGATTGGCAGCCGGGGGACCATCTGGATATTGATGGCATAGATGCACTGCTTCAAGCGCATTTACACCTAGATCCCCAGAGACAGGCAAGATTTAACCCTGTTGCGCTATTTCAGCCTGTTCCATTAAACTTAGTTCAAGCCCATCGGCAACCCGTATTGGCACCAGCTGCGAACTTGCTTTTTGAGCCCAACCCATCTTTTATGATTAAACCTGCTCAGGGTAGATATTCAAGTGGTGGCCGTGTTGCAGTCACAGCATTCAATGACAGGCCTGCTATTGAAGGAAGCTACACAAATCAAGCAACTCGGACAACGGTCAGTGGAGCAGTTAATAGTGATGGTGAGTTTCAAGGGTCAATTTCTCAGGGGATAACCGCAGGCGGTTTGGCAACAGCTGCTAAATTTGCCCCATGGCTGCTGGCTGTTGGGGCGGGCATTGGGTTCGTCGTTAAGGAGCGGAGGGATTATCAGGAGAGGCTCGATAAAAACCATAAAAATAGAGTAGATCAATGCGCGAAAGAGCAGACAGAAATGATGCAACACAAGCATGGAAAGGTGCTTGAAAAGGTTTACCAGGCTATTTCTGCTCGAGATTTTAAAGCGGTTGATGCGGCCATAAAAGAAGGTGAATCAATTCCTAAGGAGGTAACGTTACCTGGTCACGTTACGTTAAAAGAACCGGTAACACTAACGTTTGATTATTCTTATCAGCCCGTGAGGGATTTTGCTGATAAGCTAGCAAAACAACCTAAAGATGCGGATTTTCACTTAGACAAAATAGAGAAGACGTCAGTAAAGTCGGAGGGTGATTGGGAAAGTCAATTTCAAATTGCTTATTCTAAGGCTAGCGTTGAAGCCAAAGTCAGTGATTTGAGAGAGGGTGAGCGTTTGCTTGCCGCGGCCGACTTGTTTGACAGATTAATTTTGAAATTGGTAGATAAAGGATTTACTGAACCTGCTGAGCAACGTAGAAGCAGAGAAGATCTGCGTTTTTCCGGTAATCATCAAGTGGCCAATTTAGCTGTGAGCCAGGTTCAACAGCTATTATCAGTTTATGCCCATCAACTAACAGATAGTCATTGTAAGAAAAAAGCCAGCTTAACCACTGTCTTGGCGGCTTTAGAAGCAGCGCAGATTATTTCACCCACAGCACCAACATTGGTATTGCTGCGACTGACTACAGACCCAGAAATTTTTTCACGTAATGTGGCCAATTACATAGTAGATCCGTGCGCTGATCGTTACACAGGCACTCAAGTGCTGCTTCAAGGCTTCTCATTCTTTTTGAACTATGCACCCTCTATTCCCATTCCAAGATCACTCTATGTTGGCAGTAGCAAGAACCGTCGGTGGTGGTCAGACACAAGAGATGGCGCACTTTTTTGTACGAATGGTGCATCAAGGGTGCTCAGTTTTGGCAATGCAGCTTCTCAGTTGATAAAAAAGGGGTTGGGTATTGCATCTGCACCTATGCACGCAGCGACGCTTGTGTCATTGCCTGTTGATGTTGGTTATTACTATAAACGCAAGTGGGACAGGGAGGCAGATCGTGAGTCAATGGATCCAGCGAGTTATCGGCTTGAAACAAGCTTAAAAACAGGGCTTGGTGGGGCTGGTTTGTTGGGCACAGCTATGCTGTCTGGGGCGGCGCTTACGGGGCCCGTGGTTCTCGCCATTGTAGGCGCCTCTTTTGGGATACACATACTAAATCAAGATTCGGATGTAAGAAAAGCGCTATATGCAGCAATGAGAAAAATTCAAAAACACCAACCAAAATGTGATGAAAAAATTGAAAAAAGGGATTTTTCATTTGATGTATTTAATAATGAGCACCCTGCAAATTATGGACATCGACGTGAAGTGTTAAAAGCACTTGTTAGCATGAGGGATTCGCTTGCTAAATATTACAATGATTATAACTTTAGGGGTCCTTATAACGATGGCGATGCGGATGTAGAAGATTTACGAAGAGGTTTAATATATCGAGAAAAAGATTCTGAGCGTTCTGGCGTTCAGCTTCCATCCATTAATGATGTACGTCTGTTCTATCTTAATGTTGACTTAGGTGAGAAAGTGAAAGATGTGGCGAGACGGTTTCCATGCTTGACAGATGACAGTGAGGAGTCAGCAAACCCTCAGTTTGAGCAGGCGCCGGAACATCAAACCGACACAAAAAAACAGTTTGATTGCAGGGTAAAAGATTACCTTGATGAAAAATCAAGACTAATTAGCGAAGAGCTTCGTATGCTAGAAAGAGAAATTGGATTTCTCTTTGAAGATGCCAATGCTGAAAAGATGCTCCAGTTATTTGCCGACAAACAATACAAAAGAGTTATTGATGCGATAGGTTGTGAAGTAATTATTCGTAATACAAAGATACAGGATAATGGGTCACAACCATTGATAAATGGCAAATTACCCCCTTTGTTTGGATACTCACTCATTCTTCGACGGTTAGAGGCCTTTGCAACATCGCCCGTTCGTCTAAATGAGTTTAAAAGCGAGTATGACAAGTGTGTTAACTTCATTTTACGCGATACTCGCCGACCAAAATTTAAGGAACTTTATAAAAATACATGGTCTGAGGTGGTTGAAGGGCTTGGGAGTGTGGTTAGCGTGTTTTTGCGTCATACATTGACCCTCGCGTCTCAGTGCCAAGACCGTGATGAGCAATGCCGACTACTTAAAAGCATCATGGAGCGGTATAACTGTTGTGATAAGTATTGGCACGAGTTGCTGGAAGATGAAATTTTATATCGCATAGCTATAATTTTTTATGATTTTGGAACACCGAAAGATAGAAACGATGCTAGGTATGTTGCTTCAAAAATTAGAGATGTGAAGGGGCTGTTTGATGTTATAAAAGAACAAATTGAGGCAAAAAATCAAGAAAATGACGCGCAAGAACCAAACGAAGCCCTTAGAGGATTGACCGCCGAATTTTGTAGTGCGATTGGGTGGTTGTTAGGCAACAAATCAAAGGCTGAGTGGTTGCTAAAATTAGAAGCGCCGCGTGAAGCAATGCAGCATTATTGTGAGGATCTGATCGAGGGCAGTTTTAAAAATGACTGTTTGATTAAAAGCACTGATTTTTCGATACTGTTTGACTTTCTTGAGAAACTACAAAAAGAAAAGCCTGAGTTACATGTTGAAGAAATGCAGGCGCATCGTCTTTTTTCTGGGTTTTATGCCGATGAAAAAGAATTGCAATTGGATGTGCTACATGATTTTCTAAAAATTCCTGATAATGCAAGGGGCGTGCATTTTTGGTATTTTATGCTGAGGATCTTTCGTCAAATTTTATCGTCAGTAGGAGCAGCATATCCTACTAGAAATTCTATGCCAGAAGAGCCATTGAGAAAGTTGAGAGGACTTATCATGGTTTGTGCGGATTGGCTTGGCGGTAAACCTCTTAATAGTCAGGTTAAAGCGTATGCTGATGCATCGTATGACGAAGTAAAACACTATGTTGACGATCAGGCGCGGGATATGGCGCATAGTTTTCTTGATAGAGCGAATACATCAGAAACGATTAGTATGCTCACCAGCATCGTAAATGGCTTGGCCATTAATTACGTTGATCCTGAACCGGGTAAGGGCAAGAAGTTTATTCCAAGTGATGTCCCTCATGATGGTGACTGTGCGTTTCATTGTTTGGGTATATCAAGAAAAAATGGTCTGGAAGCATTGAAAAAAGCAGTGGGAGAAGATGGCTGGGTTGCTAATGTTTACGACATGTTAGTTGATGATTTGAGTTTTGATGGAAAGAAAACGTATTCGAAAGAGGCTCAAGACAAAAAAAATAATCTCGAGCACATCAATAAATATTTAGATGGGCTCGCTCAACCTGGCGTGTGGTTATCACACAATCAAACAAGCGTCAGCGTGTTTGATGCGCTGGCTTATGTGCAAAAGAAAAATTTGCATATCTATCAGGTATCAGAAGAAGGTGAATTAATTTTAGCCAATAACACCAAATACCATCAGCCTGATTTTGAAAATTGTCACGTGCTTTATTTAAAAGGCCACTATTTGCGCTTAAAATTATTCAGTGCAAAAGTTGAAGAGTTGCAGGATCGCGAGCACATCAATCTTGCGCGCAATCCCAATGCTCACTTTGCGCCACCACAGGCAGGCCCAGCATCAGAATTGCGCAATCGCAAGGTCGCCACTGCAAAGGCTGCCGCGTAATGTGACTATCGAAAGCGTGTTTTGATATGCTATGCTAGCTCTATGAGCATGCAAATTATCAAAGTGGCCGTTCCGGTGCCGTTAAGGCGGGTGTTTGATTATTTGCCAAATGGCCAGGTGCCCAAGCGCGGTTGTCGGGTCAAAGTGCCTTTTGGCGCGCGTGAGATGGTGGGGGTGGTGTTATCGATTAGCGAACATAGTTTGTTAGATCCTGCCAAGCTCAAGCCGATTAACAGCGTCATTGATCAGCGACCTCTCTTAGATGAAACCATCATGAGTTTATGTGAATGGGCGAGTGATTATTATCACCATCCCATTGGCGAGGTGTTTGCAGCCGCATTACCGGTGTTGTTGCGACAAGGTGAGCCGGCAGAGTTGCGTCACGAACAATATTGGCAGCTCACTGATGCAGGCGCATCACTCGACTTAACCAGCATTAAAAAAGCGCCGCGACAAGTGCTGTTGATTAATCTTTTAAGGCAAGCTGAAAAAGGATTAAGTCATTCACAACTCCTCGATAGTGATGTGCCACCAAGCACCATCAAAAGTGCCGCCGAAAAAGGTTGGATCAAATCGTTTGTTCAGTTAGCTAAGCCTAATACACGCCCTGTAGAGCAAACATTAAATTTAAACCTCGCTCAGCTTGATGCCGTGAATAAAATCGTGCAGGCACTCAATAGCTTTCAGCCATTTTTGTTAGAAGGTGTGACAGGTAGTGGCAAAACAGAAGTCTATTTGCGTGTGATTAAAGAAGTGATTGCTAATAAAAAACAAGCCTTAGTACTAGTACCAGAAATTAGTTTAACGCCGCAAACTATACAACGATTTCAAGAACGTTTTGGTGTGACGATGGCGGTGTTGCATTCACGCTTGAGTCAGCGTGAGCGTTTAAATGCTTGGTTATTAGCTTATTCGGGCCAGGCAAAAATTGTGATCGGCACACGCTCGGCTATTTTCACGCCGATAAAACAGTTGGGTGTGATTATTGTCGATGAATCACATGATTTGTCTTACAAACAACAAGATGGTTTTCGTTATTCGGCGCGTGATCTAGCCATTCGTCGTGCACAAATGTTTGATGTGCCGGTTGTCCTTGGTTCGGCAACGCCATCATTGGAAAGTCTATATAATGCTAAAGTGAAGCGTTTTCAATCGTTGCACTTGCCTGAGCGGGCCAATAGCGCTATCGCGCCAAGGTTAAAATTAGTCGATTTACGACGAAAGCAATTGGTGGGTGGCATATCAAAAGAATTGTCTGATGCGATTGCTAGGCATTTATCGGATGGTCATCAAGTGTTGTTATTTTTAAATCGCCGTGGCTTTGCGCCAACGATGTTGTGTCACGAATGCGGTTGGACAGCAGATTGTAAACGTTGTCAAACACACATGGTAATTCATCAAGAGAAAAAACGCATGCATTGCCATCATTGTGATAAAACACATCCGATTTATAATGTGTGTCCCAATTGCGGTAGTTTGGCTTTACATGCTGTGGGTATGGGCACTGAGCGTTTAGAAGAGAATTTAAAACAATGTTTTCCGAAAACGAAAATTACGCGCGTTGATCGTGATAGCACACGAAAAAAAGATGCATTAAAAAATATTTTAGAAGATATTAATCAAGGCGAACCACAAATTTTGATTGGCACACAAATGTTAGCAAAAGGCCATCACTTTCCAAAAGTGACGTTGGTTGGCATCGTTGATGGTGACAGTGGGTTTTTCAGCGCAGATTTTCGTGGAGTAGAGCGGTTTGCACAGTTGTTGATTCAGGTGGCTGGTCGAGCAGGTCGAGCAGAGCGTTTGGGCGAGGTGTATGTGCAAACACATCAACCCGATAATCCGTTATTGAAAGAATTGCTCAAGCAAGGTTATCAGGCTTTTTCCCGCTATTTATTAGAAGAACGACGTAGCGCAGCACTGCCACCTTTTAATCATTTAGCGTTGTTTCGTGCAGAAACACCGACAGAGCGTACCCCCGAAGCGTTTTTATCAGCGGTGAAAGAGCTTGCTGGCGAGCATGCAGGTGAGGTCATGGTGCTCGGGCCTATTGCGGCGCCCATGCCAAAGCGCGCGGGTAAGTTCCGTGCGCAGTTGTTGTTGCAATCGCCAAATCGTCAGGCATTGCATGCCATGCTCAAACAGATTTTACCAGCGGTTGAAGAGCTGAAAGTGTCTCGCCAAGTGCGTTGGTCGCTTGATGTAGATCCGTTAGAGATGTTTTAGCGTTGGTGTTGCTCTTCTTGTCATTCCTCGCTCCTTGCTGTCATTCCCGCGAAGGCATGGATGGGAATCCAGTTTCAACTCCGTTGTCATTCCCGCGAAGGCATGGATGGGAATCCAGTTTCAACTCCGTTGTCATTCCCGCGCAGGCAGGGATGGGAATCCAGTTCCAACTCCGTTGTCATTCCCGCGAAGGCGGGAATCCAGTTTTTAATAAATATTCTGGATCCCCGATCAGGTCGGGGATGACAATATCTTGATCGGGGATGACAGCTATAATCTAATTCGCTATACTACGCCAAAATTCATCTAACCAGGAGTCTAAAAACCCATGAATGCCGAAGCTGCAACAACCATTGAAAATAAATCTGATTTTAAAGTCGCTGACATCACACTTGCTGAATGGGGCCATAAAGAGTTAGCTATTGCTGAAACAGAAATGCCTGGCTTGATGGCGCTCCAAGAAGAGTATAAAAATCAACAACCATTAAAAGGCGCTCGCATTACTGGTTGTTTGCATATGACTATTCAAACCGCGATGCTGATTAAAACCTTGGTGGCACTTGGTGCTGAGGTGCGTTGGTCCTCATGCAATATTTTTTCAACGCAAGATCATGCTGCTGCAGCCATTGCTGATTTAGGCATTCCGGTTTTTGCGTGGAAAGGTGAAACTGAAGATGAATATTGGTGGTGTGTTGAGCAAACGATTAAGGGCCCAAATGGTTGGGTGCCCAACATGGTGCTTGATGATGGTGGTGATTTAACACAAGTATTGCATGACAAGTATCCTGAATTGTTAAAAGATATTCGCGGTATTACTGAAGAAACCACAACGGGTGTGCATCGTTTATATGACATGCAAAAAGAAGGTAGTTTGTTGTCGCCTGCGATTAACGTGAATGATTCGGTCACTAAATCTAAATTTGATAATTTATATGGTTGCCGTGAGTCATTATTGGATGCCATTAAGCGCGCTACTGATGTGATGATTGCCGGTAAAATTGCCGTGGTTTGTGGCTATGGCGATGTAGGTAAAGGTTGTGCGCAGTCATTGCGCGGCATGGGTTGTCGTGTTTGGGTGACAGAGGTTGATCCAATCTGTGCATTGCAAGCATCGATGGAAGGTTATGCTGTGGTAACGATGGATGATGTTGCCGATAAAGTTGACATTGTAGTAACGGCAACAGGTAACGAGTCAGTCGTGACGTATGAGCACATGGCAAAAATGAAAGACCAAGCCATTGTTTGTAACATTGGCCATTTTGATTCAGAAATAGAAGTCGCTAAGCTGCGCGAAAAATGTGAATGGGAAAATATTAAGCCGCAAGTTGATCATGTTATTTTTTCCGATAAAAAACGTATTATTTTGTTAGCAGAAGGGCGTTTGGTGAATTTAGGTTGTGCGACAGGTCATGCAAGTTTTGTGATGTCGAATTCATTTACCAACCAAGTATTGGCGCAAATTGAATTGTGGCAAAACCATAGTAACTACGAGAAGAAAGTGTATGTGTTGCCAAAACATCTTGATGAAAAAGTGGCACGTTTGCATCTCGATCGTGTCGGCGCAAAGTTGACAACGCTTAGCGAGAAACAAGCTAAATACATTGGCGTGACGGTTGAAGGTCCGTTTAAGCCTGAGCATTATCGTTATTAAACTTTTTTGAAAAACTCACCCCCTGATAAGGGAAGGATTGAGTTTGAAAAATCTTCCCCAACCCTCCCTTGTCAGGGAGGGAGATCATAAGTTCTTCCCCCCTGATAAGGGGGGATTGAGGGGGGTTGTGTTTTTACGCGTCAGTTGTTCCCGATGGTGTTAGAGAAGATGCGGCCGCTGCTCCATCAGCTTTGTCGCCAGTAGATTGCGCAGAGCTGTGCAAACCCGCAGCCCCTGTTAAGGTGCCCGGTTTGGGAAGTGGAGGAACTTGCTGCCAAAGACGAGTACCACCTGGCCCCATGAATGCTATGAATCCTTCGGGCGGATTTTTTGCAAGGTCATCCATAAACTCTACATCGGCGAATTCTGTCCCACCAGAGCTATCACTATTCTGGTGTGCTAAGGGAGCTTGAGCAGGTTCCGCTTCACCCGGATGATATTCTCCCAGCGCACCTGCCGCTGCTTCGTCGGTGTCAACCTCGAACACAGCAGGCTCCGTTTGTAGTGAACCATCTGCATCGCAGTTATCATATTCGCCAGGTAATTCTGTGCCTTCTTTCAGTGCTGAACGGATTTCAGTAAAAAGCATTAGATAGTGCTGTTGTAATTGTGCTGTTTGAGATGCTGATACAGGCTCTTCGTAAAGGTCACCATCACCGGTATCCTCCTCGACGGGTCGAGGATGCTCTGCAAGGATGAGTCGAACGTGTTCGTTGGCCACTTCTGCTTTATGCTGCGTTGTGAAATCATGTAGCATTTTCCATAAAAATTTAGCGTGTTGTATAGGCCGCTCCCCAACAAATTTAACAATTTTCTCAAGAAATTGCTGGCAAGCTACCGCGGGTTTTTCTCTTGATAACATGGTGGCAGCCAATTGTTTTTGAATGACCGATGAAACGATTACATCGTTGTCCGCCAACCACGCGCCCACTTTTCTGTGGGTAAGAAAGGTTAGCAAAGTGTTGGCGAGTAGTTTCACTTCCTCGTTATCAGAAGGAAGTGCGGGCGCATCAGATTTTGGCATAAATATATTCTCCTCGTTTTCTGTTGTTAGTTTTTATTGTAATGCACTTGGCATAGGCGGTGGTGGTGGTACTTGACCGGCCACTACCTTGGCTGCTCTGAACTGCCCCGCCGCTGCCATTGCAGCACCTCCTGCTAAGGGTGATTCGCCTTCTGCTGGCGCAGCTGTTTCTTGAGCTTCT
>PANR01000038.1 GCA_002707695.1 Legionellaceae bacterium | reverse complement strand
CGATTACATTGCAATTTCTTTTCCCCGTAGTGCTGAAGACATGAACTACGCCAAACAATTGATTGCTGAAGCGGGTGGCAAAGCAGGCGTTATTGCAAAAATCGAAAGAGCTGAAGCGATTCCTGTTATTGACGAAATTATCAATGCATCTGACGCGGTAATGGTGGCGCGCGGTGATTTAGGTGTTGAAATTGGCGACAGCGAACTGCCGGCTGTACAAAAACATATTATTTGGCGCGCACGTGTGTTGGATAAGCCAGTTATTACCGCTACACAAATGATGGAGACCATGATTCACAACACCATTCCAACGCGTGCTGAAGTTTTTGACGTTGCCAATGCTGTGATCGATAATACTGACGCGGTTATGCTCTCTGCTGAAACTGCGACTGGCGATCATCCACATTTAGTTGTCAAGGCAATGTCTGATGTTTGTTTAGGTGCAGAAAAACAGGCTATTACCAAAACGTCTGGCCATCGCGTGGAATGCGAGTTTGACCGAAATGATGAGGCTATCGCCATGGCCGCTGTTTATGTGGCGAACCACGTTAAGTGTATCAAAGCAATTGTCGCACTGACCGAAACCGGCGCAACGCCACTGTGGATGTCACGTATTCGCACAGCGACACCTATTTTTGCTTTGAGCGGGCGCGTCGATACTCAGCGAAAAGTATGTTTGTACCGTGATGTTTATCCTTTTGCTTTTGATATGAATCAATATCAAATTCATGAAGTAAACAAGGCAGCAACCGAATACCTCAAAGCACAAGGCGTACTAGCTGAGGGCGATTGGGTGCTTATTACAAAAGGCGATGTAGGTGCTGCTGGACGAACCAATACATTAAAAATTTATCAAGTTGGATCACAATAAGGGGATGATATGCCATTAATTAGTTTACGTCAGTTGCTTGATCACGCTGCAGAGCATCACTATGGGGTGCCCGCGTTCAATGCAAACAATGTCGAACAAGTTCGAGCGATTATGGAAGCAGCTGATGAGGTTGATAGCCCTGTCATTATTCAAGCATCTGCTGGCGCTCGAAAATATGCCGGCGCTATGTTTATCAAGCATCTCATTTTAGCTGCCGCAGAAGAATGGCCGCATTTACCAATATGCATGCACCAAGATCATGGTGCATCGCCAGATGTTTGCCAGCGATCTATTCAACTAGGTTTTACTTCCGTCATGATGGATGGCTCATTAGAAGCTGATATGAAGACGCCGGCGAGTTTTGAGTATAATGTGGAGGTCACGGCGCTTACTTCACGTATCGCTCATGCATGTGGCGCTTCTGTTGAGGGCGAGCTGGGGTGTTTGGGTTCGCTAGAAACAGGCATGGCCGGCGAAGAAGACGGTTCAGGCGCAGAGGGCAAGCTTGACCATTCACAATTGTTAACGGATCCAGATGAAGCGGCACGCTTTGTCAAAGCCACCAAAGTCGATGCATTAGCTATTGCAATCGGAACAAGTCATGGCGCTTACAAATTTACACGCCCACCAACAGGCGATATTTTGGCAATTGATCAAATCAAGGCGATCCACAAACGCATTCCAGATACGCACTTAGTGATGCATGGCTCATCCTCTGTGCCGCAGGATTGGCTCAAAATTATCGATGAATTTGGCGGTGATCTAGGTGAAACCTACGGTGTTCCTGTTGAGGAAATTCAAGAAGGCATTAAACATGGCGTGCGAAAAGTGAATATCGATACTGATTTACGCTTGGCAGCCACAGGTGCCATTCGTCGCCACTTAGCTAAAAATCCCAAAAATTTTGATCCACGTAAATATCTGGGTGTTTCCAAAGAAGCGATGCGTGATATCTGCAAATCACGTTACGAGCAATTTGCTAGCGCAGGACAAGCCAGCAAGATTAAAACGCTATCGCTTGAGGCAATGGCAGATCGTTATGCTAAAGGCGAATTAGACCCTAGGGTTAATGATTGATTGAGCTTATCAGACAGCTATAAAATTAATTCGCTTATTAGATTTGCTAATAAAAAACTGCTAGAGTTTACCAAGAGAGATTAAAAAGGAACGTGGATGAAAAGGCGCACTTGGATTATTATTTTAGTGACAGTTGTTGTTATTTTATTGTTGCTATTCGTTCCTTTTCACAAAAGCACGCCAATTAAAACAGTCACAGTAAAGCGCGGTGAAGTGAGCCAAAAAGTTATTGCTGTCGGCCAGATTGTTCCGTTGAATTTAACTAAAGTCAAATCACATATCCCGGGTCAGGTTGGAGAGCTATTTGCTGATGAAGGTGATTATGTAAAGCAAGGTGAAAAGCTTCTTACCATCACACCGGCAACTGCTCCTGTTGATTTAGCTCAGGCACGGTCAGATCTCACCACGGCTAAAGCAAACCTTGTTAACGCTAAAGCGCAATTTGCGCGCGAGCAACAATTGTTGGCTAATCATCAAATTATTGCTGCAGATAAAGACTACAGTGATGCGTTGCAAGGCTACCAAAGTAGTTTGGCAACCTATCGCTACGATCAAGAGCGTATGGATTTATTGCAAAGCGGGCAAACCACAATTGGTGATGAGCATGTTGCCAATGTGATTTATAGCCCAGTTAGTGGTTATGTGCTCCAACGAAATATTGATATTGGCGATTCAGTTGTGCCGGTGACTGACTCACAAGCAGGAACAGCATTGTTTGTTATCGCTGATCTCAAACCACTTATTTTCAAAGGTGAGGTGAGTCAGATTGACGTCAATAGCGTTAAGCCAGGAATGGAGGCTAATTTAACGGTTGCGTCATTTCCCAAGCAAAAAATCACTGGGCGCGTAGAGAGTGTGTCGCTCATGGATACCAATCAATCAGATAGTAACAGTGGCGGCACTGCTAGCAATAATATTTTTGATTCCCCAGATGTTTATACCCATGGGTTTAGCATCAAGATTGATAAACTTCAAATACCAAGCGATATTGTACTGCGCGCGGGTTACCAGGCGACGGCAACTATCGTGACTGAAAAAAAAGAGGGCGTGTTAGTATTGCCGCAGAGCGCCATACATTTTAGTGATAATAACAAACCGTATGTTGAGTTGCTCGGCGCGCATGGCAGTCAGGTCCAGCGAAATGTCACGGTAGGATTGTCTGATAACACGCATGCGGAAATTACAACGGGGTTAAAGCTTGGCGACAAAGTGGTTGACCAATGAGGTGGGCGTATAGCTGGCAATTTATTGTTGCCACTTTACAACAACTGATATCTGATATTCGTGCACAAAAACTTAGAGCGGTGTTTGCGACTATTGGTATTGCTTGGGGCGTTTATGCCTTTGTTGTGCTGCTTGCTATTGGCCAAGGTGTTTATCAAAATAATCAGCATAATATTAAAAAACTCAGCCAGCCAACTATTTATGTGCGTCTTCGTCACACAAGTGAGGCCAGTCAAGGCATGGCTCCCCACCAACGCCCATGGTTTTCCTATGAAGATCAAATGGACTTGTTAAAAGCTTTTCCTAATGACGTGAAAGCTGTTGCACCCTCACTCAGTAAATGGCTGATGATTAACTATAAAAATCGTGATGTGCCAATGAGCGTGGTGGGTAAAGTGCCGGCATCAAAAATGATTGAATCAGATGAGTTAACTCCAGGTAGCCGATATATTTCAGTGTTGGATAATCAAAACAATCATCACGTTGCGATTTTAAGCCATATGCGAGCAACACAATTGTTTGGCTCAGCCAACCCGCTTGGCAAAACCATATCTATCCAGGGAATTCCTTTCACAGTTATTGGTGTGTTAAGCAGTGAAAGTTTCACGGGTAATTTTTCAAACGTTATTATTCCTTATAATACAGCAAAAAATATGTTTATGAGCTATAAGCCAGCCAATGCAACATTGCTATATGATGATGTTGATGTGAATGCCTTTATTACTCGTTTAAAAAGTTATTTGGCGAGACTTTATCACTTAAATAACGACGATCAACATGTATTTGATATTTTCACGTTAACACAGTTTCGCGGTCGTTATATGGCTTTGTTGTGGGGGCTACAAGCCTTTTTGTGGTTTTGCGGATTGATGATGTTGGTAGTTGGCGGTATTGGCGTATCAAACATGATGTATTTATCAGTCAAAGAAAGGACAAATGAAATCGGCCTGAAAATGGCATTGGGTGCAAAGTCCAAACATGTTTTATGCCAATTTTTGCTAGAAACTTTTTTGTTTGTCATATTAGGTGGATTGTTTGCAACAGCATTAGCATTAATGACAATCAAGGTTATTAACCTTATTCCTATTCACTGGCTTTCAAAGGCGCATATCTCAGCGTTAACGCTGTTAATGGCATGGGGCTTGCTCGCATTACTAGCCTTTTTTGCAGGGTTTTCACCAGCACGTGCTGCAGCAAAATTGTCGCCTGTCCAGGCATTGAGAGGTCGATAATGGAGTTAATGTATATTTGGCAAAAGTTAAAAAAGGAACAAGCCCGAATTATGCTCACCGTTTTTGCTATTGCATGGAGCACATTAACTATCACTATTATGCTTGCTGTTTGTCATGGATTTATGCGATTGAGTGTTAATACATTCAATCAGTCCGGCGCTAATAATTTAATTATTTATCCCGGACAAACCAGTAAACAGTATGAGGGCGTTTCGCCAAATACCCCTGTCAATTTGACGATACAAGACTATCAAACGGCAAGCAAGGCGTTATCTAACGATGCTGCCCAATCAAGCGCGGTTTATAGTATTGGTACACAGCTATCCATTTTAGGTAAACATGTACGTGCATCAGTGTTGGGTGTTTCACCGAGTTATTTGTCGATGAAAGATTTGCATTTACAGTCAGGTCGTTTCTTCAATAAAAACGACATCCATGAAAGAAAGCCTGTGATGATTTTAGGGTATGATCTTGCGGCGCGCCTGTATGGAGATGCAAAAAAAGCGCTGAATCAAACCGTTTTTATTCGTCAAACGGCATTCCAGATAGTTGGCATCACCGCTAAAAAAGGACAGTTTGATTTTTTTGCTCGCCAAGCTTATCTGCCAGTTACTACCCTGCTTGGGCTTTATCCGTCAACGAAAATGAATCAAATGATTTTTGATTTAAATCCACAAGCCGATATGGAAAAAGCACAACGAAAAATTACATGGTGGATTGCTAATGCACATCACGTGAGCCCTTCTGATCCTAGTATTGTGAGCGTTCAAAATAATCAAAAAATGTTGGAAACCATGAAATTATTCTTTTTGGGGATTCAAGGTTTTTTTGCTATCGTTGGTCTGGTAACGTTATTGGCAGCGAGTCTTGGCATCACAAGTATTATGTTCACGGCTGTGAAAAACGACCAGGCAGAGATTGGTCTTCGCATGGCGTTGGGCGCAAAACGAGGCCGAATTTTGCGTTACTATTTGCTCGAATCGTTGTTGATTACTATTCTAGGTGGCGTGATTGGGTTTATATTGGCATTGTTATTTATCGGTGTTTTTAATCAACTGCATATTTCAATTGCAGCACTCAATGTGCAATCGTTCACATTGTCGATATCTTGGGCATTGTTTGTATTGATCCTATGCATACTGGGCTTAGCTGGGTTTTTTGCTGCATTTTTCCCCGCGCGCAAAGCGGCAAATGTAAACCCTTCACTTGCGTTGAATAATGCTATTTAGGCATTGTTAAAATCAAAGCTGATGACATCGCTGATATTATCAAATTCGAGTGTTAACATAATAAGACGATCGATGCCGAGCGCAACGCCAGCACAGTCTGGCAATCCATATTCAAGCGCAGATAATAGATGTTCGTCAATGACGGGCATATCGTCATTTTGCTGCTCTCGTTTTTTCAAATCAGATTCAAAGCGTGAACGTTGTTCATGAGCATCTGATAGCTCATGAAAACCATTGGCAAGCTCATATCCTTTAGCGAAGACTTCAAAACGTTCGGCAACACCTTGATGAATGCGAGCGAGAGCAGCTTGTGAAGTAGGATAATGATAAATAAAAGTTAGGCCATCAAGTTTGTCTTGAATTAAATGCGTGAATAACACATCTAACCATTCATCTTTTGTGAGCGATGAGTGAGTCAATACCCCATTTTTTTCAGCATGCTTTTTTAAATCATGAACAGTTGCTTCATGAGGGTTAATATTTAGATGTTGTTCAAATACAGCTTGATAGGTTAGCCGAGTCGCGGGGGTATTTATTTTTAGTATAAGTTGCAGTAATGCTTCCATTTCATCCATGAGCTGGTGGTGATCAAAGCCAACCCTGTACCATTCGAGCATAGTAAACTCAGGGTTATGCATTTTGCTTATTTCGCCCTGACGAAACGCTTTGCTAATTTGAAAAATCGAACCACTTCCCGCCGCTAATAATCGCTTCATTGCAAATTCAGGCGAGGTCTGTAAATATAAATCCTTGCTCGATGGTGTTCGTGATAAATGAAAACTTGGAATATTAGGATCAGGAACACTTGCATGCGAGAGTAGTGGTGTTTCAACTTCTAATACATCGCGCGATTTGAAAAATTGGCGAATAGCGTCAATAATTCTCGCTCGCTTTTTTAGCGTCGAGATGCTTGCTGTGGGTTTCCAGCTCATAACGCACTCTGTTTGTGACGACATTATTCTTTTACACGCGACACATATTCACCTGTGCGCGTGTCAACTTTAACAAGCTCACCAATTTGAACAAATAACGGTACACGCACAACCGCGCCTGATTCAAGTGTTGCGGGTTTTCCGCCGCTTCCAGCCGTGTCACCCTTAAGGCCTGGATCGGTGTCAGTGATTTTTAGATTAACAAAGTTAGGGGGTGTAACTGATAAAGGCTCGTTGTTAAAAAGCGTCAGCTGGCAAACCGCGTTTTCTTGTAGCCATTGTTTTGCCTCTGCAACTGCTGATTCGCCGACAGCATATTGTTCAAACGTTTCAGGGTGCATAAAATGCCAATGCTCGCCGTCATTGTAAAGGTACTGAACATCGACATCGACCACGTCGGCAGCGTCAAGCGATTCACCAGATTTAAGTGTTTTTTCGATGACACGCCCCGTGAGTAGGTTGCGCATTTTGATGCGGTTAAACGCCTGACCTTTTCCTGGTTTGACCATTTCATTGTTAATAATGCTGTGAGGCGCGCCGTCAATCATGACTTTCATTCCCCCACGCATTTCACTCGTGCTGTAAGTTGGCATTGTTGTTACCTTGTTTTAAATGACAGAAATTTTGGGGCACTTTAACAGAAAACGACTTTCTTTGGTAGTCAGCCCCATGTTATGCTGGATCAGATATGACCAAGAAATACGCTAAAAAATTTATTGCAGGGGCTGTTTGTCCAAAGTGTCAGGCGACTGACACCCTCATCGTCGATCAAGGTGTTACGCCGATGCGGCGGGAATGTGTGAACTGTGGGTTCCAGCAGGCGCAGGGTGAAGCTTTACAATCGAGTCAGGAAAGCATTGTCCACTGGGTAAAACCGGGTGAGAAATCGTCATGAGGCCAAAACGTCCTCAGTTCAATACGTATGCTGTGTTGGCCATGACCATGATTTTCTGGGCGTCTGCATTTGTGTCGATCCGCATAGGTCTGCATAGCTACTCACCGGGGGCGATGGGTTTATTTCGTTATCTCATTGCCTCAGTTTGTATGGTTTTCATTTATGCTCGATTACCCGTTCGACATCGGGTTGCCTGGCGAGACCTCCCGCTCATTGTGTTATCAGGCATTTCAGGTATTGGGCTTTACAATGTGGCTATTAATTATGGCGAGCTGACAACACCAGCGGCGACGGCAAGTTTTGTGATTGCGCAAACTCCCGTGGTTGTGATTTTGTTAGCGTTTATTTTTTTAGGTGAGCGATTAACCTGGCGCGATACCGTAGGCTTATGCATTAGTTTCATCGGGATTGTGATCATTGCGTTAGGGCAGCATGCCCATATGCGTTATGATGTTGGCGTATGGTTTGTGCTGGTCGCCACCGTTTCAGGCGGGGTTTATACGATTTTATTAAAGCGCCTATTAGTTAAGTTTACCGCATTAGAAGTGACAGTATTTGCTATTTGGAGTGGTGCTGCAAGCCTTCTTTATTATTTGCCAAGCATGCTTCGAGAAGTACACACAGCTAGTTTTTGGGCAACGGCCAATGTCATTTACTTAGGTATATTTCCAGCAGCCATCGCTTATACGGGTTGGTCATATGTGCTCGCGCGTATGAAAGCCAGTGATGCCATACTTTCACAATATTTTCTGCCTTTTCTCACGACTGTCATTGGGTTTGTGGTGTTACGCGAATTGCCTGGGTTATGGGCGTTTGTGGGCGGCATTATCGCCATGTTAGGTGCGTTTTTTGCAACGTGGCGAAAGCGCTAGCATCATTTGCGTCGTACGCTTCAAGCAAGTACGGTATCAGTTTGTATGTTGTCGGTCACAGACACCGGTGTGGTTTGGCAGTTCGCGCATTGGCCATGAATTTCTAGCGTTTGTTGTGTAGGTTTGAACCCATGCTTGTGCGCACTTTGATAAACCAAGCCATTGATGCGTTTGTCACACATTTCTTCTGTGTGTTGACAGGTTTGACAAATAAGAAATTGTGGCAGATGTGGGGCTTCAGGGTCAGAGCAGCCAATAAAGGCATTGAGTGAAGCAATGCGATGGATGAGACCTTGCGCAATTAAAAACTCAATGGCGCGATAGACGGTGGGAGGTGCTGAGCGTTTATCACCCACTCTGAGTTGTTCTAACACATGGTAAGCGCCCACAGGTTTGTGTTCTTGCCAGATTAAACTTAATACCTGTTTGCGCAGAGGCGTTAAGCGCTGGCGACGCAGCTCGCAAAGTTTTTCCGCTCGTGTAATAGCTTGTTCGATGCAGTGTTGGTGGTTGTGGTCAGTTGTCATATCCGTTATCGCTTCGCTGGCAACAATTCCTTATTGCAATCATTCTGACATACTTGTGGTGAGCAAGCAACGGTATAATGTTCTAAATTTGGATTCTAAAATGCGCGCTTAAATTAGTCCAAGCGCTTTAACAGCGTCACGTTCTTTTTTAAGCTCGTTTTCTGTGGTTTTAATTTTATCTTTGCTGTATTCACTGAGCTCAATTCCTTCAACGACTTTCAATTTACCGCCCTCCGTTCGGCATGGGAAAGAAAAAATTAATCCTTCTTCAATACCATATTCGCCGCACGATTGTTTGCACACCGAAAAGCGTTCATCGCCCTCAGTGTCATGCGTGAGATGATAAACCGAATCAATCGCAGCATTAGCGGCAGAGGCGGCGCTTGATGCCCCTCGTGCTTTGATTACCGCGGCACCACGTTGTTGAACCGTTTGGATAAAATCATTTTTTAACCAATTTTCATCGCCAATCACCTCGCTCGCCGGTTTGCCGTTAATGCTGGCATTCTCAAAATTGGGGTATTGCGTGGCTGAATGGTTGCCCCAAATGTTCATGTGCTTGACGTCGTTGATGTGTACGCCCGCTTTTTTGGCTAACTGAGTGCGCGCGCGATTTTCGTCAAGCATGGTCATGGCATAAAAACGATCGTTAGGCACATCAGGGGCCTGGTGCATAGCAATTAAGCAGTTGGTGTTGCACGGGTTACCAACCACAAAAACTCGGGCATCATCAGCTGCGTGGTCATTAATCGCTTTGGCTTGAGGCCCAAAAATACCGCCGTTCACTTTTAGCAAATCGGCGCGTTCCATACCGTCTTTTCGGGGGACAGCGCCAACCAGGACAGCCCAATTAATGCCATCCATCACTTTGTTGAGATCAGAGGAAGCCACAATGTTGTTGAGCAAAGGAAACGCGCAGTCATCAAGCTCCATACAAACCCCTTCGAGCGCAGGGAGTGCTTGTTCAAGTTCGAGCAGATGCAAATCAACCATCGTGTCAGGACCAAACATCTGACCAGAAGCAATTCTGAATAATAGCGCATAGCCAATTTGACCAGCAGCACCTGAAATAGCGACTTTAACGCGTGATTGAGACATCTTAAATCTCCTTTAATATTCTAAGTGGATCGATTGATTTTGTATAGCAAGCTTGCCATTTAATCGTAGCCTTGTAAAGTTTGAGCCAGAGCTAAAGCAGTTTTTTCACTTCTTCAAGTGGCATGGGCTTGTGATAGTAATAACCTTGCGCAATAGGACAGTTCATTTCCTTTAACATCTTAGCTTGTTTTTCGGTTTCAACGCCTTCAGCAATGACGGTGAAGTTGAGACGTTTTGCTAAAAATAAAATGGTTTCAATGATAGCAACAGCTGTTTTATTATCTTTTGCATCAAGCTTTTGTACAAACGACATATCAATTTTGATCGCGTCAAATTCATATTCCAAAATTCGATTAATGGATGAATACCTGACGCCGAAGTCATCAATGTCTAGTCGAATGCTGTGTTTTTTGAGTTCTTGGATGGCGGATTTTAAATTATGATCAGTGTTAACTTCAGTTTCCATAAAATTGGATTCTGTTAATTCGAGCCCAACTTGGAGCATTGTATCGCCTTTTAAGACAGCTTTAACAATTTTTATAAGGTCTTTTATATGAGCTTCTAAGTTAACAACGGCTGGAGAAATATTGATAGCCAAATGTAATTTGTTTTTAAGCTTTATTTTTTTAAAAGCAGTCAGTGCTTCTTTAACAACAAATGCATTAATTTTATCAGCTAAGCCAACTCGTTCAACAATAGGGATAAAAGTAGCTGGAGAGATATCATTTTTTTGTTTGTTTGGCCCATTCCATCTTAGCAGCGCTTCAAAGCCTCTTATTTTGCCAGAAGTTAAATCAACCTGAGGTTGGTAGTGCAAAATAAATTCTTTGTTTTCCACCGCTTCTTTAATAGTGCTCTCTAAAGCAACTTTTTCTAAAAATTCAGTTTCAAAGTCTTCCGAATAAAATTCAATTTTGGTTGAAGTTTTAGATTTTTGTAGTGCGAGGTCAACACGCTTCATCAGCTCATCATACGTTTTGCCTGATTTGGGGTAGGTAGTGATACCAATGCTGACGCCGCCGGTGATTTTTGTTTGTTCTAGGTCATAAGATTTTTTACTCAATGTGAAGATGCGTTCAGCAACCTCTTTTGCATTTTTATAAGACGCAATATCATTAAGTATAATAATAAATTCATCATTACCGAGACGGCTAATTATATCTCTTGATTTAATAGCTCCTTTCAATCGTTTTGCAAAAGATTGAAGAACAAGATCGCCTGCATCATGACCATGAGCGTCGTTAATTTGTTTAAATTTGTTAAAGTCCACTAATAGCAGGGCAAATTTCCCGCCATTTTTATTATATTCATCGATAAGGTTTTTAAATTTAGTCTCAAAACTTGAGCGATTATATAAGCCAGTCAATTGATCATAATGAGCCATGTTCTCAATGCGATGTTTGTGCTTAATTTCTTTTGTGATATCAAAAAAAGTTACCACAGCGCCGATACGCTTGCCGTTTTGAACAATTGGCGTGCTGTGATATTCAATTGGTAAAGGCGTGCCGTCTTTCGTCCATAACACTTCATCGCTTGAATGTCTTGGCTTACCGTCTTTAAGTGTTTTATGAAGCAAGCAGTCTTTTTTGGGGTAGTTCGAGCCATCAGCATAACTGTGATGAATAAGTTCATGGATAGACTGCCCAATCAGTTCTTTTGCTTTGTAGCCAAGCATTTTACAACCCATCGGGTTGAAAAAAGTTGCCCTGCCTGCCAAATCCAAACCATAAATGCCTTCTGCGGTGGCGTTAAGTATGAGTTGATAGTTTTGTTGGTTTTGATAGATTGCATAAAACTCAGCAACCGCCTCACTGATACTTTTAAACAAAGTTTTTTCGGCACTTGTTAGTCTTAAAGGCTTTTCATCATAACATTCAATGACCCCTAAAATGAGATCTTGCTGAAAAAGAGGAATAGCAAATCCACCTGTGATCGTTAAGTTTTTTGATGCTTTCGCTCGTGGAGAATTTTTGTGTTTATAAAAATCTTGGTAGATGGTTAGTTTTTTGGTTTTCCAAGCTGTGCCGGGCAAGCCGCTGCCACGCTCAAACTTTGTTTTTTCGGTTAATTTTCGAAATTTATTAAAATCTTTTTTACTTCTTTGGTGCCAAATTTTCGAACTGACCAAACAATTCTTAACAGCATCGTATTCATAATAATGGCTAATGGCAAAATCCAATGTTTCACAAATGGATTTCATAAATTTTTTGATCAGCGACTCAAATGAGCTGGAGCATGCCAATGCGTGAATGGTGTCCCGATTAAACTTGGCAATTTTCTCACTGACAACAGAGCTTTCTTCTTTGGTTGCCAGTGCTTTTTTAGCCGAATCAACGAGAGAGTCAATCGCGCCTGCAAGTTTATTAACGTGTTGATTAGTAAATCGGCGAGAAAGGGTAACCTTCTTTCGGCTTTTGATGGCTGACAGCAAGTTTTTAGAAATCGCGTCAACATCTTTGACGGCCGTCTTGTTCTTTGCTGAACTGGTTTTCTTCACGCCCCACATTCCCTTATAAAAAGCGTCTTTCTAGTAGTAAGTGTAAGCGATGTATGGCAGTATCGCCAAGTAATATTTTAATATTTATAGGTTTTTATGTTAAATCCCTTTGTCATTCCCTTGGCTTTATATGTTCACATTCCTTGGTGTGTGCGCAAATGCCCTTATTGCGACTTTAATTCACATCGCGCAGGCAAAGTATTGCCAGAAGAAGCGTATATCAAGCAGCTCTTAGCTGATTTAAAGCACGATAAAGCATGGGTGCAGGGACGGGCAATTGAAAGCATTTTTATTGGTGGTGGCACCCCCAGCTTGTTTTCAGCAGAAGGCATGGCTGAGTTATTACATTGCCTTCACAATGAAATCACAGTAGCCAATCATGCCGAAATTACGATGGAGGCAAACCCCGGTACGGTAGAGCAGCGTAAATTTAATGGGTTTCGCCAAGCGGGCATCAATCGCTTGTCGATTGGCGTGCAAAGTTTTCAAGATGAAAAACTTAAACGTTTGGGTCGAATTCATTGTGCTAACGAGGCAGAAAACGCTATCCACATAGCTAAAAAAGCCGGTTTTAATAATATTAATATTGATCTTATGCACGGTCTGCCTAATCAGAGCAAACAAGATGCCCTGTATGATTTAGAAAAAGCGATGAGTCTAGCCCCACAACACCTATCTTGGTATCAACTGACGCTTGAGCCCAATACAGTATTTGCTAAACACCCGCCGGTTTTACCGCAAGAAGATAGTCTATGGGCCATTCAAGAGGCTGGAGAAGCGTGCTTGGCAAAACAGGGGTATCAGCAGTACGAGGTTTCAGCCTATGCAAAACCAGGCTTAAAATGCCGTCATAATCTAAATTACTGGCAATTTGGCGATTATCTTGCAATAGGCGCTGGCGCGCACGGTAAAATCACACAAACCGACGGTATTTATCGGTATTCAAAACATCGCAATCCACGTGATTATTTGCAAGCCGATGATCTTGTCGCCGAACAAACAAGTATTTCAACACAAGCGTTGCCGTTAGAATTTATGATGAATGCGTTGCGCCTAGTCGAAGGCGTACCTGTCGAATTATTTTCAGCACGAACAGGTATGGCCCTCAGTGAAGTAGAAAACGCTTTAGATCAGGCAAAAACACAAGGGTTATTGGCTGACAGTGATCGCCTCATCAAGCCCACAAAAAAAGGGCTGCGTTTTCTTAACGATGTTCTATTGTTGTTTTAATGCATGCTAAAACGACAAACTATCATGCGGTATAAGAAACCCATTTGAGTGTGTGGTAGTAATGTCTTTCGCGGCCTCAGCTGAGGCAGCTATAGCCGCTGCGTGATCAATGGTATTGACTTTTTGTTCTTGTGCTATCTGCCACTTTAGCAAATCAACTGAGCTATGATACGCAGCCAATGAATTGGTTTTGGCGGTATTTGCCTTGGTTTGCAAGGCTTTTTGCTGAGTGGTTATTGGCGCATCAGCGTTGTTTACCAGTTGTTTAATGTTAACGTTTTGCATGGTTCTGACAGGAACTACGACATGTGCTGGTGGGTGGATTAAATTCTTCCCTGCGCCAACTAGCAAAGCGCCGGCTGTGGGGTCCGATGGTGTAATGAGATAACCGGCACCTTCTGTAAGGCCGCCCTCAATGTCACCCCAAATAGAATCAATAAACAACACCGGGTAGCGAAGATTACCCGTGTGCACCGGTGCGTTGTTGAGAGGCTGTAGGGTAAACGTGAGTTTGCCCTGATGAACCACAGGGTGAGTTAATTCCACGGCAAGGGGTTGGCCATGTGGGGGTAAGCCTGAATCCATGTGCACCAGCACAGCATTAGGCGCGCTTGTGCTAAAGGCTTGGTGCCAGTGTGCAATAAACTCACGCGTTAAATCAAAGCCTGCCATGCGCACTGGTCTGTCAGTAAACCACAAGGTGCGCGGGTCAACACCGCTTAGCGTTAATTGATAAGCATGGCCATGCTGGTGAATCACTCCACTTTTTGCCAAGAGCACCAACATGGTGTTCGGCTCTTGTACGATTGGGCGATTGCTAACCGCAGGTGTATTAACGGCCATGGCGCTAGAGCCAACCAACAACGCTATGCTCAGGCTAGTAATAACGGCTAACTTTTTAGTGATTTGGTTTATCATAAGTCATATCCTTGTCTATTCGTCGCCAATGTCGCCGACGTCGGCAGCGACTTCCCCAGCGGTACCTTCAGCCTCGGCGCCCCCATAAAGGCCATCAGCAGCTTCACCTTCTGCTAATATATTAGGATCATTTGCATTTTCGTTTATTGCTTCATCATTGCTGATTTCACTATTCAATTCGTTTGTTGCCTGGGCATCATTGGTGGCCGCCTCATTAGCGGCATTACGCGCAGATGTCGCGGCCCTATACAGGCTTTTAGCCCCGCTTGTTAATTTTCCCATCGCTGCATTCGAGGCGACAAATATTGCTGCCTGGCCGCCATAATAAACGCCCTTTAGCACATAACCAGGGTTTTCCTCATCGAATCGTTTCTGCGCTGCGGTAGCGCCAGCCATAATTTCATTGTATTCTGCTTGCTTAAGCATGTTATTGACATCGGCTTGCGTGAACTCCCCTTGGGGATCTGTCGAAGTTGCGGTGATAGGGTGGGTATCAAGATGCACAAGTGCCGCGTTAAGCTGCGCCTGGGTTGGTAGCACAATACTGGCAGCCTCTGCGTCTGCTTGATCTATGTCAGAAAGGCTTTGTGAAATGGGTGGAGCAGATATGCTTGGCGCCAAGGCGGTGGCATGCTCGTCAGAAGACGCCCCTTTGGCCGTGGCGAGCGAGCTCGCGGCTAATAAAAGCGCCAAACAATAAATGAAGCTTTTTACTTTT
>PANR01000037.1 GCA_002707695.1 Legionellaceae bacterium | reverse complement strand
TGGTTATAGTTTCGGTATATTTATATTATTCAACAGGGTCAATTATTCTTCAAAATTTTCTTGTGAGAAGAGTTTTTATGGATACAGCTAATATGATTTTTTTGTACTATCATTATTTTTTTAATCATGCGTTACTCTACTTTTCAGCCAATATACCCGGATCCAATCTTCCAATACCGAATTTTATTGGTAAAACATACCTTGCTGATGCGACCAATAGCGCCAATGCTGGATTTTTTGCGACCGCATATGCAAGTTTTGGTTTTTTAGGAATGTTATTTTCTTCGGTCTTTTTAGGGGCCTATTTAAAAGTAGTCGACAAAATTATTGAGGGTAAATTGTCGCTAGCTTTTGCCTGTGCATGTTTAATTCCCTCTTTTTGGAGTTTGCGTTCATCGGCGTTAACAACATCATTTTTTACTCACGGGATACTCCTGGCTACTTTCTTGCTATTTTTGTTCGCTTGTTCAAAAAGAGCGGATGGAGGTGGCTATGCGTGAGGGCGGAGTAAATCTCCACGTTTACGGATCTACTTTTCAATATGAGGCGAGGGTTTTCAGGGTGGTGGTCGCTTTAGGGAGCATTCACTTATTTGATAAAATTATCATGATGGGTCTGAGGTATAATAATATACTTCCATCTGAACAGCGCTTTGATGACTCTAGCGTGATTTGGCGAGTCAATGCTATTCAGGATCGTTCTGGATGGTTTTCTAAGGTTCTATCCAAATTGCTATTTTCATGGCGAGTAATTAGGAGGTTGAGGGGCGTCAAGATTAAGGTCGTGACGTGCCACAGTTTGTCTGATCTGCCCACATGTTGTGCGTTGAAGTTTTTAAAACGCGCAAAGCTTGTATATGATGCTCATGAGTTAGAAACTGAAACCGTGTGTTCTGTTGGTCTTCGGCGGGTACTGGCAAGAATTGTTGAGAGAGTCTTGATTAAGTATGTGGACTCCACCATTGTAGTGAGTGACTCTATCTTTCATTGGTACAAAGTGAAATATTCATTGAAACAACTTCATATTGTTAGAAATATCCCTGACAAGGTGAAGGTGGCTCATTCAGATGTTGTCGATTTAAAAAAAATATTTTCCATACCAAGAGAACATATTTTGTTTATATACCAAGGTGTTATTGATGCTGAGCGGGGTGTTGATAGGCTTCTTCGGCTTTTTTCTCGCGCATCAAATGATCATCATATTGTTTTTTTAGGTTTTGGTGGGGCGGTGAAGAGGGTTAAGCAGTTTTCCTCAAAACACCCAAACATACACATTCATGATGCGGTGTCGAGCAAAGATTTGTTGCGCTATACAGCCGGAGCTGATGTTGGTATTCATTTGATCCCAAACAACTGCATCAATCATGACTATTGCTTGCCCAATAAGTTTTTTCAATACATTAGCATGGGGTTGCCAGTATTAGTGAGCAATGTTAAGGAGATGGGAGGCATTGTTAATCATTACAATTGCGGTTGGGTATTGTCTTCAGGTGTTGAGACTAATGATATCGATTTTATTAATCGTATTTCCCAAAAAAGTGTTTCTTTCATGAAGAAGGGTTGTGTAAACTGCAGCGAGGCGTTTTCTTGGGAAAAAGAGAAAACTGTCCTTGTTGATGTGTATAAAAGACTATTGCTGTAACTTCAACTGAATGGGTAAGGTGTTGAAAGTAATAACTGTCATAGGGGCTCGTCCTCAGTTTATCAAAGCAGGTATGGTGTCTGCTGCGATTGACAAATGGAGCAAATCGCATACTGATAAGTCCATCGAAGAGATAATTGTTCATACTGGGCAGCATTATGATAAAAATATGTCTGATATTTTTTTTGATGAATTAACGTTGCATAATCCAAAGTATAATTTAGCAGTTGGCTCAAACAGTCATGCTAGCATGACCGCAAATATGATGCTTGCGTTGGAGCCAGTTTTTTTGAGGGAGTGTCCGAATGTTATTTTGGTTTATGGTGATACTAATTCCACGCTGGCAGCTTCCATGGTGGCAGCTAAATTGAAGATTCCCATTGCGCATGTTGAAGCTGGACTTCGATCATACAACCTGGATATGCCGGAAGAAATTAATCGCATCGTTACTGATAAGGTTTCTCAAGTCTTATTTTGTCCTACCAAAGTGGCCGAAAAAAATTTGCTGGAGCAGAAAAAATATCTACATCCGAGAGCAAAAATTTGGTTTACAGGCGACGTTATGCTTGATTCATTGCTTTTTTATCAAAGCAAGGCTTCACCGTCAAAATATCTTGCCTCTATTTTTGAGCGCACAGTCGGAGAGTTTTATTTGTTGACTTTGCATCGGCCCGTAAATGTTGATTCTTGTAAAGCTCTTTCTGATATTTTAAAGGCATTAGTTGAGGGTTTGGAAGACAAAAAAATCATCTTTCCTGTTCACCCACGCACAAAAGACAAATTACCCGTTTTACCCCCTGAGGTTGTTTGTATTAATCCTGTTGGATATATGGATATGCTGGTTTTGTTAAAACGCTGTTCGGGGGTGTTTACCGATAGTGGTGGGCTGCAAAAAGAAGCTTATTTTTCACAAAAACCCTGCGTGGTTTTGCGTCAGGAAACAGAGTGGCTAGAGCTTGTCGATGTTGACTGTGCTTTTTTAGCAGGGGCTGATCCGGAAAAAATTCGTCAAGGGGTGGCGTGGGTTAATAAAGGCGATTTTGATTTTTCTGCTAAGTTATATGGTGATGGTTGTGCGTCAAACAAAATAGTTGAGGCGTTGGTATGCGAGTTTGGCTCTTAAAAATCGGTGAACCACTTCCTTCAGATGAGGGCAACCCTCGCTTGCTTCGAATGGGCATTATCGCTGACATGCTGGTTAAGCATGGTCATGAGGTGGTTTGGTGGACATCAACATTCAATCACGCCGAGAAAAAATTGCGTGCTACAAGCCATCAAACAATCAAGGTTAACGATCGTTATACGATAAAACTTATCCATGCTCTGCCTTATATGAAACGTATTTCTTGGCAACGATTGTTGAATCACTTTTTAACAGGCAAACGATTTGCGAAGTTAGCGTTGAAGGAGCCGGTGCCCGATATGATTTTGTCTGCAATGCCTGCCATCACATTGAGTAATGAAGCAGTTAAGTATGCGAACAAGTATGGTATCCCTGCCGTGCTTGATTTGCGTGATATGTGGCCGGATATATTTTATCATCGTGGCCCTCAGTTTGTTCGTCCGTTAGTTAAGCTTGCTTGTTTCCCCTTGCGTCGCATGCTCTCAAATGCTTGCAAGCATGCTACAGCGTTGTTTGGCATTACCAATAAGTTTGTCCAATGGGGGCTTGCTTATGGAGGGCGCAAGGCGGGCCAATACGATAAAGCATTTCCACTGGCTTATTTCAATGATGAAGCTAACGGGCTCGTTTCAGAAGAAATGAGGCATTACTGGAGCCAATTTGGTTTGCAGCAAGGCGATTTCATCGCGTGTTTTATCGGTACGTTTCGTTCACAGATGGAATTGGACGTTGTCATCGAAACGGCTAAACAGCTCGGCAGCGCCTGTAAGTTTGTATTGGCGGGCAGTGGCGATAATGTTGCTCATTATAAAAAGTTGGCGGCAGGGTGTGGTAATATTATTTCCCCTGGGTGGGTTAAATCTGAACAAATCAAAAGCTTGATGTCGATTGCTTCGGTTGGATTGGCGCCTTATAAGAGCACATTTGATTTCATGGCCTCCATCCCAAATAAACCCGTCGAATATTTTTCAGCGGGACTGCCTGTAGTGTCCTCATTAAAAGGCGAACTTGAAAGCTTGCTGGCGGCGCGTGGGTGTGGAGTAACGTATCCTAACGAAGATCCGGCAGCTTTGGTGATGGCCATTAAAAAATTAATGTCAGATAGGGGGCTGCTCGCTGACATGGCTGCGTCAGCTAAAGCAACTTATAAAGATTGTTTTGTTGCGGAAAAAGTCTATAGTGATATGATTGCTCAATTAGAGCGCATTCGTGCTGATAGGGGGAAAGGGAGCAAGTGAGTAAACTTAAATTCGCACTCATGGGCTGTGGCCGCATTGTCAAAAAACATGCTGATGCATTAACCAGTGGGCAGCTCAACGCTGAGCTTGTTGCGGTTTGCGATCCTGACAAAAATCGGGCTCAGACGGTTGGTCAGGCTTACCAGGTGCCAGCTTACCCGAGCATCCAAGCACTTTGTGAGCAGCATAAGGTTGATGTTGTCTGTATTCTCACGCCCAGCGGATTGCATGCAAAGCATACGCTTGAAGTGGCCACGTTAAAAAAACACGTTGTTGTTGAAAAGCCGATGGCGTTAACCTTGACAGATGCCGACGCTATGATTCGAGCGTGCGACAAAAGCGGCGTTAAGTTATTTGTTGTCAAACAAAATCGTTATAACAAACCTGTCGTGAAATTGCGTGAAGCGTTAGAAGCGGGGCGTTTTGGTCAATTAACGCTTGGCACAGTCAGGGTGAGATGGTGTCGTCCACAAGCGTATTATGATCAAGATGCTTGGCGCGGAACCTGGGCGATGGATGGCGGCGTGTTTACCAATCAGGCGAGTCATCATATTGATTTGCTTGAATGGATGATGGGGGATGTCGAGTCTGTTTTTGCAAAATCAAGCACACGTTTAGTTAACATCGAAGTTGAAGATACAGGCGTTGCTATTTTGAAATTTAAGAGTGGTGCGCTTGGTTTGATTGAAGCGACCACAGCGACAAGACCAAAAGATTTAGAAGGTTCATTAAGTATTTTGGGTGAAGGTGGCACGGTTGAAATAGCGGGTTTCGCTGTTAATCAAATGAAAACATGGAATTTTGTGACGCCTATAGCAGAAGATGCGGATGTGTTAAAACATTATTCTCAAAACCCACTTGATGTTTATGGGTTTGGCCATGCTGAATATTTAAAAAATGTTATTGACTGTATTTTGCATGATAAAAAAGCATTAGTTGACGGTTTAGAAGGGCGGCGCTCACTTGAGTTGATTCATGCTATTTATGAGTCGATAGAAAGTCATCAAGAAGTGAAGCTGGGTTTAAAACCTTTGCATTGCTCCTTGGGAATAAGCTAGCGAGTTAAAATTCATATGATAAAAGTACCTTTTTCAAATTTATCTGGTTCACACGATCCTATTAGGCAAGAGCTCGACTCGGCAATTAAAGCGGTGATTGATCACAACAGTTTTATTTCAGGGCCGCAAGTTCAGCTTTTTGAAGAAGCGTTTGCTAATTATCATCAAGCAAAATATGCGATTGGCTGCAGCTCAGGCACCTCCGCACTGCATTTAGCGTTACTCACATGTGGGGTTAAAGCGGGCGACGAAGTCATTTTGCCGTCGCATACTTTTATTGCCACGGCTGAGGCCGTTTCTCATTTGGGTGCAACGCCAGTGTTTGTGGATATCGATGAAAAAACATTTAACATTGATCCAAAAAACATTGAGCAAGCAATTACGGATAAAACAGCTGCAATTATTGCTGTTCATTTATATGGTCAATGTGCAAATATGCCAGCCATTTCGGCGATAGCTAAGAAACATGGATTAAAATTGATTGAAGACGCGGCGCAAGCGCATGGTGCCACTTATGATGAAAAATTTGTTGGTAGCTGGGGTGATGTGGCCTGTTTTAGCTTTTATCCAGGTAAAAATTTAGGTGCGTTTGGTGATGCTGGCGCGCTAATCACCAATGATGAAGGTACTGCTGAAAACGTACGCTTGCTTTTGGACCATGGCCGCGAGTCAAAGTATACTCACCTCTGCATAGGCTATAACTATCGACTCGATAGTTTGCAAGCTGCGATCTTATCGGTTAAATTAAAATATTTGTCTCGATGGACAGAGCAGCGTCGCGAGATTGCGGAGCAGTATAATCAATTATTGAAAGATGCAGAGGTAATAACGCCCGATGTCGATCCGTTGGCAAAACATGTTTACCATCTGTATGTCATTAAAATTAAAGACCGCGACCGATGGTGTGAGTATTTAAAAACGCGCGGTGTCATTGCTGGCATTCATTATCCGACACCTTTGCATTTGCAGCCGGCGTATCAGTTTTTAAATTATAAAGCGGGTGATTTTCCAGTTACTGAGCGGGTTGCTCATGAAATTTTGTCACTCCCCATTTTCCCTGGGCAAACACCAGAGCAGGTGCGTTGTGTTGCGGATATAATCCGTGCTGGCATTTTCACAGAAAGCCCTGCTTGATAAAAGATGAAAAAAAATTATCGTAAAGACATAGATGGTTTGCGTGCAATCGCTGTTTTAATGGTTGTTTTTTACCACTTAAATGTCGGGTTGGCGCCAGCGGGATTTGTGGGCGTTGATATTTTTTTTGTTATTTCAGGTTATTTAATTACCTCTCACATCCATAATAGTATCGCGAATGGTGGATTTTCATTAAAATCATTTTACCTTCGACGCATGAGAAGAATTTTGCCTGCACTAACGACCGTGTTGCTGTTTACGACAGTTGCTGCCTATTTTTTATTAATACCGGCTGATTTGAAAAATTATACCAAATCACTGCTCGCGACACTGTGTTCTATTTCTAACTTTTATTTCTGGAAGTTCATTCATGTTGGTTATTTTTCTACAGATGCTTCAAAACTGCCTCTGCTGCATACCTGGTCGCTTGGTGTTGAGGAGCAGTTTTATCTGTTTTGGCCATTGTTGCTGATTGTGCTTATTAAGCGATATCGTGCTATAAGTCCGCTAAAATTTGCTATATCGCTGATGATCATCTCATTTTTGACATATTATTTTTTTCGTCAGCATGACCAGTTTGTTTATTACTCGCCAGTAACAAGGGCTTTTGAGCTTTTAATTGGCGCAGTGTTGGCAATGAGTCAAAAACATTTAAGGTCGCTGCCCGTTTCTAAAAACATTTTGAATATAATCTCTATTGCTGGATTGTTAATGATTCTACTTTCAGGGTTTTGCTTGACTCCAAGTGACTATCCTGGTCTTAATGTTTTGTTGCCAGTGGTGGGCGCTGCATTGCTAATTTATGCAGGTAATGAGCGGGTGGTTTCACGGAAAGTGCTTACAGCTCGACCGTTTGTATTTATTGGATTGATATCCTATTCCTTGTATTTATGGCACTGGCCTATCATTGCCTATTTGAACTATGTGGGTATAACTATAAATTTCGGTTTGGCTGCCTTGATATTGTTTGTCTCAATATTGCTGTCGTACATGTCTTGGAAGTTTGTTGAGCAACCTTTTAGATACCGCTACTTGTTCAGTTTCAAGAATACGTGTGTGATTTTTATAATTTCCCCAGTTTTGTTGGCGATAGTGTTTGGATGTTTGCTGAAAGGTTTTAATAATGTTGCTTTTAATCAGATTACAGCGAAAGCACAGCAAGCCATTCACAATCAATATTATGGCCCTATTCTCCCGAGTGCTAATTGCCATAATATTTCAGGTAAGATTAATACGCTTGGTGATCCTGAAAAATGTACTATTGGTAAAGTTTCTGATCAGAGCACACAGGCATTGATTGTTGGTGATTCTCATGCGATGGCAGAAATTGGCATGCTAAATATTTTTTTGAAAAATGCTGGTTTAAAAGCTTATATCGCAACCCAGTCAAGTACTCCATTTTTGTTGCTTCATTTTTCTGAGCCAAAAGATATTTTCAGGCTTGTGAACAAGCGAAACGACATGATAGAAAAACTCATTGAGACTAATCACTATCAATATGTTGTGATGGGTGGGGCGTGGTCAGATCCTTCATACCAATTTCGACAAGATGCAAATGTTGATAGTTCGGCTTTGTTTAAACAGGGCGTTGAAAATTCTATTCTGTTTGTTTTAAAGCATGGTGCAACTCCCGTTGTAGTTTTGGATTTTCCTTCGTTGTTTGACGTGCCAGTTCATTGTGGCACTACCCGAATTTCTGTTGGAAAATGTTATAATGCATTGAAGAAAATAGCTGCTCAGCAAAATACGCGGCGGCAAATAATATTAGCCTTACAGAAAAAATATTCAACCTTGATAGTGATTGATCCTCGAAAAGTAATTTGTAAAAATGGTCGATGTTATTCGTCAATAAAAGGCATTCCGCTTTATTTTACCGGAAAGCTGAATAGTCATTTAAACTTCATGGGCTCGACGCTTGTTGGTCGGCTCTATTTAAGGCAGTATGGTAATCCGTTTTTAAGAGCTGATTTAAAATGAGCAAGCTCTCAACACAGACATTTTATGATCAACGCGGCCAAGCGTCGATGCAGGCTTCACAGCTTGCTATCGGCGAGAACATTTTTCCGGTATATCTTCGTGAGCCATATAGCTTTGTTTCGCGCCTAATCAATAATGAATTTGCTCATAAGGAAGATCGAAGATTGTTAGATTGTTGCTGTGGAACGGGTGTTCATGCGCTTGGATTCGCTCAAATGGGTTACCAGGTCAGTGGAGTGGATTTTTCACCTGATTCAATCTTGGCTGCAAAAAAACTTGAAGCGTGTTTTTCTCTTTCAAATTCGATTAGCTGGCTTGTTGCGGATATTTCAACAAAGTTGCCATGTAAAGATGTTTTTTTTGACATTTTATTTGTCTCCGGCAGTCTCTATTACTTTGATCTTCCAACTATATTCCCTGAAATTAAGCGCGTATTAAAATCACATGGTTTGTTTTGTGCGATTGAGACGAATGGTGATAATTTCATATTGAATATATGGCGGCGATTGAAAAATCGGTTTGCCAAGCATCGAGATGAGCGCACGCTCACAAAGTTGTTGCGTCGCAGGGATATTGAGTTTATCAAACGTGAGTTTCCAGGCCTTAAAATCCGTTATTTTGGTTGTTTCATGTTGTTGGGCGCTTGTTTTAAGCGCGTTCCGTTGCTGCTTAGAGCCTGGTGCTTTTTTGCCCGAATAGTGGATTGGGTGCTGTTAGATGCATTGAAACTTCGCTTTTTGGCTTTTAAATTTGTGTTATATGGCTACAATAGCAAGGCTAAAACAGGAGATATTCAATGAGGCAAGTGCCGTTTTTTAATTATAAAGTCTTCGCTGAGCAGTATGAGCAAGCCATACTCGATATTACAAAAGATATTCTGCATCGCGGCGCATTCATCATGCAATCTGATATGTGTGAGTTTGAAAAACAGATTGCGAGTTACATTGGCGTGAAACACGCTATTTCTGTTGCGAACTGTACAGACGGTTTGGTGTTGGCCTTAAAAGCAGTTGGCATAGGCCCTAGTGACGAGGTGATCGTGCCTTCACATACATTTGTTGCAACCGCTGCTTCCGTGAAATTAGTAGGCGCAGAGCCCATGCTGGTTGATTGTGGGCGTGATCATATGATTGACCCTGATGCAATTGAAGCGGCTATTACTGAAAAAACGGCAGCTATTATGCCCGTACAGCTCAATGGTCGTACGTGTGAGATGGATAAAATTTTAGATATTGCGAAAAAGCATGGTTTAAAAATTGTTGAAGACGCTGCACAAGCCCTTGGCTCTCAGTTTAATGGGAAGTTTGCAGGCACATTTGGTGATGCCGCAGCTTTTAGTTTTTACCCTGCCAAAATTTTAGGCTGCTTGGGTGACGGCGGCATTGTTGTAACGAATGATGATGAAGTTGCTCGACAAGTCTTTATGCTGCGCGACCACGGTCGTGATGAAGATGGTGAGATTAAAGTGTGGAGTGGTAATTCTCGCTTAGATAATTTGCAAGCTGCTATTCTTAATCACATTTTCAAGGATTACGATAAAATTATTGCTCGTCGTCGTGAAATTGCAGGGTTATATCAAGAAAAATTAAAAGATCTTAAGCAGCTTTTGTTACCCCCTTCACCTGAAGACGGCGGCGCTCATTTTGATGTCTATCAAAATTATGAAATTGAGGCTGAGGAACGCGACGAACTCCAGGTTTACTTGCGCGAAAAGGGGGTGGGTACGTTGGTTCAATGGAATGGTAAAGCAGTTCACCAACATTCACACCTTAAGCTTAAACATTCATCTTTGCCCTATACGGAAGAGATGACAAAAAAATACATCATGTTGCCAATGAACATGACTGAAACAAACGAAGATGTAGAATATGTTTGTCAGTGCATACATGAATTTTATGAGGAACACGCCTAATGCGTCTTGATTCACACTTAGGTTCGCTTGCTAACCCAAGTTTACATAATGACCCATTAAACCTTTCTGATAGTGGTAAGCAGGATTTGTTGGCAAATTTACGAATGATGTTGTTAATCCGGCGCACCGAAGAGCTTATTGCGGACATGGTTGAAGCAGGTGAAGTTAAATGTCCTTGTCATTTAGGAATTGGCCAAGAGGCTATCGCTGTGGGTGTGTTACACGCGTTTCGACATACTGATCGCGTGTTTGGCACACACCGAGCACACGCCCATTATTTAGCAATGGGTGGCGGTGTTTATGAATTATTCGCTGAGGTGCTAGGGAAAGTAACCGGCTGTTCAAAAGGTCTGGGCGGCTCAATGCATTTGCTAGCTCAGAATAAAGGGTTTTATGGCTCTTTGCCAATTGTAGGTGGCACAGTGCCTATTGCTGTTGGTGCAGCGCTTGCAGCAAAAATGGATGGAAAAGGTGATGTTGCTTGTTGTTTCTTTGGCGATGGCACAGTTGAAGAAGGTGTCGTGCATGAATCGTTAAATCTTGCAGCCATACAACAAGTGCCCGTTTTGTTTGTGTGTGAAAATAATTTTTATTCGAGCCATCTGGATATTCGTTTGCGTCAACCGAGTGATCGTGAGGCACGCTTTGCCGAAGCGCATCACATCGATGTGCGCGTTGTTGATGGTAATGATTTGTTTGCCGTACAAAAGGCAGCCGATGAGTTAATTGCTCAAATGCGCAAAACAAATAAACCTGCATTCATCGAGGCAGTTACGTATCGTTGGCGTGGGCACGTTGGCCCTAAAGAGGATATTGATGTGGGCGTACGCCGCCGACAAGAAGATTTATTGGCGTGGAAAATGCGCGATCCTATTCGTCGTTTAGCAGACGGATTGATTGCAGCTGATTATATGAATGACACTGCCTATCAGCAAATGCAGGATGATGTGGAAAGCGAATTGCAGTCTGCAATCGCGCAGGCAAGACAAGATGATTACCCTGCACCTGAAACGTTGTACAATAATGTCTATGCCTAAAGGAATACTATAACGATGAGTCACAAAACTTTTACATACGGCGAGGCAATTCGCGAAGGGTTTCGATATTTGCTGGCTGAGCATCCAGAGGTCTTCGCTATTGGTCAAGGTTTGTGGAGCCCGTGGTATGTCGGCAGTTCAATGACCGATTTAGAAAAAGAGTTTGGTAAAGCACGCGTGATTGATAGCCCGATTTCTGAGTTAGCTTGTACGGGCGCTGCGGTAGGCGCATCACTTTGTGGTTACCGTCCGATTGTGATACACCCGCGCATGGATTTTATGCTGCTAGCTACAGACCAGCTAGTCAATCAAGCGGCAAAATGGTCTTACATGTTTGCAGGTCAAGCACACCCAAAAGTGACTATTCGCGGCATTGTCAATCGTGGGGGCGAGCAAGGTGCGCAACATTCGCAAGCCTTGCATTCCATGTTTGCGCATATTCCTGGGTTGCGTGTCGTGATGCCCGCAACAGTTGCAGATGCGCGCGATTTATTGATTGCCAGTGTGTTGTGTGATGATCCGGTATTGTACATTGATGATCGTTGGCTGTATGAGCAAACAGCAGCGCTGCCTGCAGTGAAGGAGTTGTGCTTGTCAGACGTTCAACCGCAGAAATTAGTCAAGGGCGAAGCGTTTACCTTGGTGGCTTCAAGTTTTTCAACGCAGTTGTGTCTCGATGCGCTGACGCTTTTGCGTAAAGATAACATCACAGGCGATTTAATTGATTTGCGTGTGATAAACCCATTAAATGTTGATGCTATTGTTGAGTCTGTTCGCCAAACGGGACGTTTGTGTGTCGTTGACGGTAGTTGGGCGAACTGTGGATTGGCGGGCGAAATCATCGCGAGTGTTGTTGAGCGTGTTGAGCCAAGTACGTTGAAAACAAAACCAGTTCGGATAACCTTGCCGGATGCGCCGGCGCCCACAAGCAAATCGCTTGAAGCAGTCTATTATCCAAAGGCTACTCAAGTTGCTCAGCAGATTGTAGCATTGGTAAGGAGTGAAGTGTGTGAAGCGTCTGTTTGATGTTGTTTTTGCGTTGATTGGATTGTTGCTGGGCGCGCTTGTTTTATTGCCGGTGATGTTTTTGGTATGGAAACAAGATAAACACTCACCATTCTATGTAGCCGATCGTGTTGGTAAAGATGAAAAATTATTTAAATTAATAAAGCTACGCTCAATGTTAGTCGGTGCAGATAAAACGGGTGTGGATTCTACATCAACCAATGATGCTCGCATCACTCCGGTTGGACATTTTATCCGACGTTATAAACTCGACGAGTTAACTCAATTGTGGAATGTCTTAAAAGGAGAGATGAGCTTGGTTGGCCCAAGGCCTAATGTGAAGCGGGAGACAGATCTTTATACATCAGAAGAGAAAAAATTGCTGAGTGTGAAGCCTGGCATTACTGATGTTGCTTCTATTGTCTTTGCTGACGAGGGTGAAATACTCAAAGATCAAGCCGACCCCGATTTGGCATACAATCAACTTATTCGCCCTTGGAAGAGTCGCTTAGGTTTATTTTATATCGAGCATCGATCTTTATCGCTGGATGTAAGGCTGATTTATTTAACAGCTATTGCCGTCTTCTCACGTGAGCGCGCCTTGGTTGCCGTGGTTGCTCTGCTGAAGTCACTTGGAGCACCCAAAGATGTGTGCCAAGTTGCTGCAAGGCAGTCTACACTTGTGCCTTGCGCGCCTCCAGGCGCAACGGAAGTTGTACAGTCGCGCTAAAGACATGCTATTATCACGGCATGGATAGCTTACTAGTACCGTTTATTGTCTCATTTATTGTGGTTGTGCTTGTCGCATTGCTGTTGCGACCGCTTGCTATTCGCTTGGAGCTGGTTGATGTTCCTGGTGGTAGAAAAACACACAAAGGCCATGTTCCGCTCGTCGGTGGTATTGCAATGCTTTTTGGGTTTGTCGCCGGCCTATTGGCCTTGAATTTTCCGCTCCACAACTATCGTGCGCTGCTCGCTGGCATCACCGTGTTGGCATTTGCAGGTTTGTTGGATGATTTTCATGAGCTTTCAGCGCGCGCGAAATTTGTTGCTCAGCTTATTGCTGCATTATTGATGGTAGTCTGGGGGCACAATAAATTGTTTACATTGGGCCATCTGTTCTTTGGGAAAGCGATATTGTTGCAATATCATTTGTCTGTGCCTGTTACCGTATTTGCTATCTTAAGTATTATAAATGCGATTAATATGTTAGATGGTATTGATGGTCTGGCAGGCGGTGTTGTGCTCATTGAATTATTGTTATTGTTTGCTTTAGCATTTCATGCTGGCCAGGCTTTAGATGCATCTATCTTGGGTGTGTTGGCGAGCAGTGTGGCTGCATTTCTTTGCCTTAATTATCGCTTGCCAGGTCGACGGCGCGCGATAGTTTTTATGGGTGATGTTGGCAGTATGTTTTTAGGGTTTGCATTGGTGTGGTTTTGTGTGAGTTTATCGCAAGTTGCGCAATCAAGTTTACGACC
>PANR01000036.1 GCA_002707695.1 Legionellaceae bacterium | reverse complement strand
TTTTATGCCAGCGTTCTACCACAAACAAATACTTAGCACCTTTAATAAAGTACTGCTCGCGCTAGGCTTGTTTTTGTTACCTCTGTTTGCTCAGGCGGCTGACTTAGCCATAACTCCGAGCAGCGGTTCTTACTCGGTTGGTCAAACCTTCACTGCTACTGTTCAAGCTCTGCCTGGTGGTGATAACATTAACGCTGTTGAAGCTACTCTTAATTTTGATACTTCAGTGCTTTCGGTGGTTAGTGTAAGTAAGACCGGTTCAGCTTTCTCGCTTTGGACCACAGAGCCGACTTTTTCAAATAGTGCCGGAACGGTTCAGTTTGGTGGTGGTAGTCCGACGCCTTTTTCTAATACCTCAAACTTGATTGTAATCACATTTAGGACGGTAGCCGAAGGTACTGGCTCTGTTTCATTTGGTAGCGCTTCGGTTCTGGCTGCAGATGGTCGCGGTACTGACGTGTTTAACAATGGGGCGTCCGCTTCCTATACAGTCGCGGCCGGAACAACCCCTACACCTGACCCTACTCCAACTCCGACACCGACACCAGAACCTGAGCCGGAGGACGACGGTGAGGCGATCATATTTGGAGATCCACCACGGGCACCAGAGATTGGGTCAACAGTTTTCCTTGACCCAGAAATTTGGTACAACGAGGTTGACGGACTATTTACTTGGACATTGCCATTTGATGTAAACGCGATGGCCATTGAAATCGCCTCCGATCCTGAAAACATTCCAGAAGAAAACGAAGATGCTGTTGTTGATCCACCAGTTGAAGAATTTCTAATTACCGGTGAAATTGTTTCTGATGGAATCCAATACGTTAGTATCAACTTCAAGAATCAAGTTGGTTGGGGTGCGGTTACTAACCGAATGCTTAAAATTGACACCACACCGCCGCGACCGTTTGCTATTAATGTCCAGGCTGGAACATCACAAAATTCCTTCCCGCTACTTCGCTTTGAGGCTCAAGACGATACTTCGGGTATTGAGTATTACGACATGACGATTGCCGATAATGAGCCTATCAGGGTAACACCCGACGAGGCAAAAATTGGCTACCTGTTGAAGGAGCTTGAGGACGGTACTTATACGGTTAAGGTGGTTGCCACCGACATGGCTGGTAACATTCGTGAGAGTAGTGTGGCTGTACTCATTACTGCGGGCTGGGTGAAGCCGATAGTGGTTGAAGATGAGGGCAGTTTCTGGGACTTCCTGACCCCAATAAATCTGTTCATCTTCTTCTTGCTGGTTGTTATCCTGCTGCAGACAATCTACTTCTGGCATGAGCGTAAGCAGCTAAAGGAAAAAGAGGAGAAACTTCGACGTGAGACACGAGAAATTCAAGACCAGATGGAAAAAATCTTCTCTGCTCTACGTGATGAAATTTATGATCAGATCCTAAGTATCACCAAGCGCAAACGGTTATCAGCGAAAGAGAAAGAGGCGGTTGAAAGTCTTACTCAAGCACTTGAAGTTTCTGAGACCTTGATTGAAAAAGAAATCAATGATGTAAAAACAATTTTGAAGTAATTACTGGGTTTTAGTCCACAATTAGAGAGCATAAACGCGCAATCCAAAACGGATTGCGCGTTATAATTATGATAGCCCTTTTTCTGTCTTATGAAATTGGGTGCTTGATTTAGTGAGTAAAGTTAGACTTCACAATTCAAATGAAAACAGAATAATATCTATATTTTATGCGCTATCAAAAAGAATGCGGCATTTTTTTGGTGCCAAAGCTGTAAAATGGATGCTTTTAGGTCTGGTGCTATTGATTGTTCAGCCTTTTGTTTACGCTGCGTTTACCGATGATGTTTATATAGTCGAAACAGTGAATCTGTTCCCATCTCGTGTTAGTGCAGAGGGCTGGAAGAATTGGGAATCAATTACGTTCCAAAATTTGGATGAATACTCACTTTTGCAAGAATTTAATAAAATTAACTCAGCGTTTCTTTCTGACAATTCTAAAAGTCGCTGGATCGAAAAAACTGAGTCGGTCGAGGAATTTTTAAATCTAGACGGTGCGGTTGCCGGGCATGATAATGAGTCTGTTATTCCAGGAGAATTGTCCATTGAAGAGCAGGCGGCTTCAACAACTTTTTTTAAAAATCCTACAACTTCTACTGATGTATTATTTGATATTTCTTCTAGTGCCTCAGAATCTTTTGAAAGAGTTGAGTTAGATGTCACCACTACAACTGAAAGTGTTAGTACTGAACCAGTTAATAATTTTGATGATACATTTAGTGTTCCTCTTGAGGATAAAGCTACGACAACAGTGTTTCGTCGTGTAAGTTCAGTGTTTGCTTTAGCCGTAGAGACGGTAACTGAATTGCTCAGTGCTACAACATCAGCAGAAGAGCAGCTTGGTGCTGAGGATCAGATTATTGAATCCGTACATGAGGTTGATATTTTTAATAGCACATTTTCTATAGCTTCAAGTGCAAAGGATGTTGAGGTAGTCGAAGTTGAAAACGACGTTGTGTCGGATGAAACTTCAACTGCAACTGTAAAAAAGAAGTTGGAGACGGCTCTATTAGCTGAGACTTCAGTATCTGCTACATCTTCAGATTTTGCATCTACTACAGCACTAGACGCTACACAACCTCACATAGAAGAAGATGATTTGGGTGAGTTTTTACCTAAAGCAGACGAAGAAGTTGAGAATAATATGAAGTCACAGGTGTGTGATGGAGGTTGCGCTCCGCACAGCATCATTCTTTCTGATTTCGGTTATCCGATCGATGAAGACGTTGAGTTGTTTGGCGCACAGCTTCGAATGTCGCTAGCAGCAAAAAAGAAATTAACACGTGAAAATATTCCAACTCTATATATCAAGTACTCAACTGATAATGGTACAAGCTGGAATGGGGCTGGGAGTATTGAAATTGAAGACGAAGTTTCTAACGCCGTAAATGGTGGGTACTTCTTATTTTTTCTTGATGAAGTTGTGAGTCAAGACTCACTTAATAACTTGCAAGTTAAATTGTTATACCAAGATGATCCAGATCTTCTTAGTGAATTGTTTATTGAGAGCGCGTGGCTCGAACTCTTTGTTGTAGAGCCGCCAGAATATGATGTGAATCAATTCTTTGAGTCGTTACTGGCAAATGATGGCTACACTACAGGAATGTTATCAGGAGATAAGCTCGAGTTGCCAGATAGAAGAGAAGTTGAACTTACTTTTACTGATGAAAATGAAGGTGAGAATCTAGTTATTAAAACTGACAAAGAAAACTATGTTGGTTTGACAAAAACCACCACATATTTCAGTGTTACTAATGAAAGTAGTCGTGCTGATGAATTTCAAATCCAAACATATTTCCCTCAAGGTGTTGGCAGGGTCGTTAGTCTCAAGGAGTACAATCAAAATAAACCACAAGATTTAATTATTCCAGAGTACAAACCATTTATTTACCACTGTGAAGCTGGATGGGATTATACGGGTGATATTGAAGCGGATAATCTGGAGGATCTGTCTCGAGCTATAGTTCCTGAGTCTGATTCCAAAACAGCAAGTACAACTTGGTCAGCAGGGACTTCTACTCCGAGAGCTGATTTTGAATTCTTACAATCAACTTCCAGTGCTGATGTAACAAACACAACCCCTCTAGATTTGACTACAACAACAGTTTCACTACTAGTACCTGATGTTGCTGAACTAATGCAATTTAGCACTACAACATTTCAAGCTAGTAAAACGTCGAGTAGTCTTTCAGAAGAAGGCGAGTTTTCTGGAAATTTACAAGAATCGTACACGTGTAGAAATACAAATGTAACTCGTAAATGTGACTATATTGGCGAGGACAACACAACTTGTAACATTGAGAATTTTAAGGTGGCAGAACATGCTGTGGTTAATTACAAGTCTGGTTGGGATGAGGTTGTGCAGGAGGTTGGTTCACTTGAAGGGCAAGGTTTTTGGGACAAAGTTTCAGTTTTCTTAGGACTTCAGGCTGGTCGTAAAGAAGTTCCAGCTAGATTTGAACCCCGAACCTTTACACCTGATTCGTATCGTATTGAAGCGGGCGAGACGAAATATTTTGAAATGCAAATTGCGTTCCCGCCGTTGTCTAGCGGTGAATACTGGATTGAGACAGTTGGAAAAAGGGAATATGGTCTTCTTGACCCGTTCTGGTCAAGTCAATGGAGTTATCGACTACCTATTTCGATTGATAATGTCGCCGGTGCTTCTGAGTTGACTGAACAACAGATATTTCTTGAACTTGATAGTTCACTGACAGACTTTTGGAACAATAGTAATGAGGACGGTAGTGATATTCGTTTTGTACAAGAGACTGTCGTTGGCTCAGAAGAGGATTGGTACAACACAGGGTGGACTAGTCGTTTACCTATTACTATTCAGTCTTCTCAGGTCGATGAAACAATGACAGATTTCCCTGTGTATGTTGATTTGTCTGACTTGGGAAGTGAGTTCTTTAGTATTGTGCAGAACGATGGGGACGATATTCGAGTTACTGAAAATGACGGTCTAACCGAACGACCAATTGAACTGGTGTCAATAAATACAGGAGCTGAAACTGGCGAACTGCACTTTAGTGGCGATGTCTCATCAACCACAGATACAACGTTTTATATTTATTTTGGTAATAGTGACGCTGCTGGTTATGCTGAAACAGACACTTATGGATCTCAGAATGTATGGGGGAGTGAATTCATTGCTGTTTACCACTTAGAAGAAGATGCTTCTGGCCGGGGAACAACTGGCCTCTACCAAGATAGTACTAGCAACCAGTACGATGCTGACGACGAACTCAGCTCAACTGGTAAATCAGGCAAGCTTGGGCAGGGGCAAGAGGTAAACGCACAAGGGGATGCTAATGAATACATGCTGTTACCAAGTGGTATCGTGAATAGCGAAAGTCAGCTAACATTTGCATATTGGATGAACTCTTCCGACGCCGGTAACCAGGCTCTAATTAACGGGGGTGCAAATAACGAGTATCTGCTCTACATGACTAGTGGAGGTACATCACTCACGTTCTTCCCGGGTAGCACAATCGGAATCACTGATCTTTCTGCGTCAGTTTGGCGATATGTATTAGTGTCGAGAGATTCTACGGCTAACCAGTGGCGCATCTTCATTGATGGTGTTGAAGATGATAATAGTCCTTCAGCCGCTACACTTGGTACGCTGTCAATTCCAGCAGATTGTCTTGTACTTGGTCTTGAACAGGATTCCTCGTGTCTTAACAGTGGTGATACTAGTCAGCATCTCAATGCGAGTGTAGACGAAATGCGTTTTTGGAACATAATCCCTAGTGACGGAGAAGTTACTGCAACTTACAGAAACCAATCAACCACAACTGATTTTTATGCCACAAGTTCTTTGGAAACATTTACAAATACCACCTTTAGTGAACTTGACTATTGGGTGCAGCATTTCAGTACCTCTACCCAGGAAGCAGATATTTGGGTGCAGGTTGATAGTTTGCCAGCTGGTGCCTCTACAACGATCTATCTTTACTATGGAAATAGTGGAGCTGCATCAGCTAGTGATGAAATGGCACCATTTACCTATAGTACAACTACTGACCTTTATTATGTTGTGAACGACGATCTTTCGACAGCAGTTAATCTCTACAGCTATATAGATAACAATGTGATTATTGTTGATGGAGGCACACCAATCTCACTTGATGCAGGAGAAGTTACGTCGATCAGTACATATAGTAGTACGACTGTTATTAGTGCACTCGGTCCGGTGACGTCGCTCAACGCTAGCGGTGACGGCCCAGAACCAGTAGTGCCGATATCGTTTGCGACTACAACCCACGCGTATCCTTCTGTTCGTGGTACAGAAGAGTTCGATATCCACGCACCGTTTGCTGATGCCGATGTCAGCATTTATGACGGTAACGCAGGCACTCCGAGTGCTACCACAACCGTTGTGAGCGGAGCAACCGTTGAGCAATCAAGTGCCGCGGCAGCTTCAAGTATTATTGAGGCAGACAATCCTATTTTAGTTTTTGCATCGAATAATACAAGTAGTGACAGTGTTGTAACATATCCGCCAACTACTCGTGATCTATATGGTATGGCCACACGAGATTATTTCTATACCTCAATTAGCACGGGAGGACAGGTGGCTGAATTTTGTTCTGTAAGTTCTCCGTCGACTTCTACCGCAATGACTCGCGGCTCTCAGGATGGGAATGGAAACTGTAATCCAGCCAATAATGACGATGGGTCTGGAGAGGGTGTTCGACTCACTAATATTACCGAGCCGATTGCAGCTATCCAAGAGCGAGACTCTGACGGAACAGAGGCGTCTGTCTTCTTGCCAGAAATGGAGTTTGGATCTCAGTACATCATTCCAGCTGATATGAATTACATCGCTATTGTCTGTTCACCACGTTTGGGAACTAGTACAATTAGTGTCTATACAAGCACCGGGTCAGAGGTGGATTCGGGAACATGCGCACCGTCTGGAACAAACGAACCAGGAACACTACTTTTTGATGGTGGTAATGGAGATTCACTTCTGTACACGCAAGGGTACAGTGTCAGGTCAACAAACAACGTACCATTTTGGATTATGTATGAAGAAAGTAATCAGGATGGTGAGACAAATACGTGGGGCGCGCCACAGGGTCGCAAATACTCCACAGAACTGAATTACAGTTTCGGTGCTCAAGAGGTAACTATTGATGCACAGTATGAGCAACTTTCATTTGGTTGGTATGAAAACGCTGTTACACAAACTCCAACAAGCACCTGGCCTCTTGGTGAGGGTTCTTTTGCTACTGAAGGAGTTGCAATTACTGGTCAAGGAGCAATCAATGACGGTGATGTTCTGCGTTTGCGCATAAATCTTCAAGCAAACGTTGCTACTGGTAGTGCCAGCTCTACTGCATTTAAGTTGCAGTACACTGAGGCTGCGACTAGCCAGTGTTCTGCTGCTACAGCATGGTCTGATGTCGGTGAGATTGGCAGCACAACAGCCGCCTTCAATGGTTATAATAATAGTTCTTTAACGGATGGTTCTACGCTTTCATCCACAACGTTAGCCTCTAGTACTGTATTTGAAACATACGAAGAGCAAAATCTTTCAGCGTTTATTGCCAACTCTGTTGATCCTAACGAAGTCGCTGAATGGGATTGGGCACTTACTGCTAATAATGCCAACGTCAACTCGAATTACTGTTTCCGGATGGTTCGTTCAACGGGGTTAGATCTAGCCACATATACTAGTTACCCTGAAGTAGAAACAGCTGGCCCACCACTTGCCCCAACTTTGATATTAAATTTTGATAATGAGCGTACTGCAACCTACACACCGCCAGTACTATCTTTTGCAGCTTCTGACTTGGCTGACGATGGTATCAGATATCAAATTCAAATTGACAACGATCTTGACTTCAGTTCACCTACTATTGATCGTGATTCGCAAACACACTTTGCTGCTGGTGAATTTGAAAATCTAAATACTCCATCTAATAAGAATCCGTACAACAGCGGTGAAGAGATACGATTTACTTCAATCAGTAATCTTGTTGCAAGTACTACATATTGGTGGCGTGTACGGGGTCGTGATACTGATGGGTCAGATACCTGGGGCGAATGGTCTGAGTCCTGGAGTTTTACAACTGATGGTTCGGTGCAAGAGACTGAGTGGCACCAGACAACCGGTGACCAGTTTACTACTAATACGCTCACTAATGTGTCTACTACTTCCGGTGCGGCAGCTGTTGTAGGTAGCAGCGGCACAATGACCTCAAGTCCGATTGATTTTGATGATGCGACAGTTGGAAATGCTTGGGGTGAGTTCTCTTGGAGTGATACCGAAACAAGCGGTACTATACTTTACCAAGTAGAATATCTTAACGGTTCGTCGTGGGACTTAGTACCTGATAGTCAGATTGCAAACAACAGTGTTGGTACTGGAACATCACCAATTAACTTACTTGATCTTGATACCGACACTTACAATCAAATTCGCCTAGTTGCTAACTTTAGTGGCACTGTTCTATCTGTTGAAGAGTGGACAGTGGTTTGGGGCCAACGTGTCAATGAGCCAACGTTAATTGATCCGTTTAACAACGAAAAGATTGCCACCACAGGACCGACGTTCCGCTTTTCATCTACTGATCCTCAGGGTGATGCGCTTGAATATGAGATTTCATGGGGTACAGACGACACGTTTGTAAGTAGTACTACAAGAAGTTCTGCTTCAGATCCGGGTTTTGTAGGAAGCAGTCCTTATACTTCAGGTGCGACTGTATCGTATGATATTCAATCCGGTGAAGCGTTGACTAACGGTGAAACATACTGGTGGCGCGCACGAGCACGTGATCCTTTCGGAGGTAACGCCTACTCGCCATGGTCTGACCCTTATTCGTTTACCGTGGATACAACAGTGACAGTTTCGACATGGTTCCAAACTACTGCTGAGCAATTCCAGACGGGTGTGCTCAGTGGGGTTTCGGCTTCTTCCACAGGAGATTTTGCGACTAATGATGCCCAGGTTGGTGAGTTTGGTACTGTCGTAGTTACGAATGGTTCAACCACTGAAGTGACCACTCAACGAACATATAACGATCCGGTCGTTGTTGCATCTGTCCGGTATGATAGAACTGGTGCAGATGGAACACAACGTTATGCGAGAGTACAGGACAAGACGGCGGACACGTTTACTCTCTACGTTTCAAATTACGACGATACTGTTACAGGCACAACTACTGTCGATTATATAGTTATGGAATCCGGTGACTGGACGTTAGATGACGGAGGTTCAGGAACGCGTATTGTGGCGGGAACAGTTAGTGTAAGTACAGTTAGTGGCCGTTCGGTGCCAACCAACCCTGGTGGTACGGCAGTGACATTTAGTCCGGTATTCTCAGGCTCTGCACCGGCCGTCATTACAACAGTGTCTTCAAATAATGATTCTAATTGGGTTCTCTCAAGTATTTATGACGGTTCTAACACAGTAAATGGTCCGACTACTGGAGGTTTTACTACTTTTCTCAACTTAAACTGGGTCACACCGATTAGTCATGGCTCTGAAGATGTTGATTATATAGCGATGGGCCAAGGTAATGGTACGGTTGGTTCAAGTGAGTTTCACTCTATTTTGACTGCAGATACAATCCGACAAACACCAGCTGCGGTTACCTTTTCTCCAGCCTTTACAACTGTGCCGCAGGTTACATTGGCAAGTCAGTCGTCACAAGATGGTGGAGATGGTGGATACGGAATGGTTGATACAGATAGCCCTACAACAGTAAATGAAGTTTATGTGTCGGTTGATGAAGATGGTCCTAGTAATACCCGAGGTGGTCACGCGACTGAGTTCTTCTCAGTTATCGCCTTTGAAGGTAGTTCAGGTGCCTTAGAGAGTCAGGCTGGAGATGGGCTTACGGGTACTATTGAAAGTCCTGCGATTCCGTTTTCAGATGGAGCTGGGCCTAAGTTTGAACGTGCGCTTTTCTATGCCAGCTCAACTGGTGGTAGTACTACAACCGTGCAGGTCCAGTACCAAACTGCCACTGGCTCGTGGGCCCTTATTCCTGATTCAGTAATCCCGGGCAATAGTGTTGGTACCAGTAGTTCACCAATTGACCTCACGGGAGTTGATGTGGGTACCTATGACACTATCCGATTATCGGCAACACTTGTGTGTAGCAGCAGTGCTTGCCCGACCCTCAATGACTGGACTGTTGAATGGTCTGAAGGAGTACCGGTATCGGGGACGATTGCACAGTATGACCGCTCAACTCCAGTGACCAGCGGCACAGTGCAGGTGGCTATTAATGGTACGCCAGGTAATACCGGCAGTATTGCCGGAGATGGTACCTGGACAATTAATAATGTAACCGCTTTTGATGGTGATGTTATCACGGTGTGGGTTGATGGGGCTGCTGATCCGAACGAAGCGGTGGCAGTATTTGTCTACGACGGTGCTGGTGATATGGAAGATGTAGAGTTGTTTGAGCAACATCTTTCATTGTCATCAAACGAGAATGGCACAACAACAAATGCGTTGTTGGGTGCCTACGATAACAGTGTTTCAAGTGACGAAGATATTTTCTTTGATGTTGATGGCTCCAATGATTTGACGGTTTGTAGTTTGTCAGGTTGTAGTGAAGCCAGTTTATATGTTGGTACAGGCAATATATACATTCCTGATACTGGAGATAGCGGCAATATTGTTACGCATGACTTCGTGAATGACGGCACCTTTGAACTCGACGGCAATACTATGCGTGTCTCTGGCTCATGGAAAAACAATGCAACAATTGATCTTATTGGTTCGACTGTCATATTCACTGCTACATCTACCAGCGAAACAGTTGATGATGTAGATAATTTGCTAGACTTCGACACCCTTACCTTCGGTGAAACTTCAGGCAGCGCCACTTGGACGACTTTTGATCCTCTCGATGTTAGTAGTGATTTAAACGTTGATTTTGGAACCCTCGATCGATCGTCCTCAACTATTAATGTTTCCGGGGATCTTATAACAGGAGTTAATGGTCTTTGGATCGGCATCTCAACCACGACTTTTGATGGTTCTACTGGTGCTCAGTGGGTTGATAACAGTGTAAGTGTGCAAGACATTGGTTACGTCGTAATCGACGGTTCTGCCAAAGCCGTTTCGCTGCAGTCGGATGTGAAGGCTTCGTCCATTACTGTCGGTGCAGACGACTCACTTAATGCAGGTGGTGCTAATACACTTTTCCTTAGTGGTAACTTCACAAATAACAATACTTTTTCAGCTCAGACAGGTACTATTGAAATTATCGGAATTGGCTCAAACGCTATAATCTCAGCAAATGGTTCATCTTTATACAATCTAACAGCTTCAACCACTGGCGGCGGTACCGTAGCTTTTGTCGATCCAAACATTACAATCTTAGGTGATTTCACCATTGCGACAGGGACAGTTACATTACCTACGGCAACAACTTCTTTGAGTGGTTCGTTTAGTAATACTGGGGGAACATTTGCTCACAACAATGCAGAAGTTCGATTTATCGGATCAGGCAGTGAAACTATTGAGTTAATGGGTACAGAGTTCTTTAATCATTTTTACGATGTGTCATTTACCGGTAGCGGTGATTGGACATTTATCGATACTAATGCCACCACTAGTAATACATTGAGTATTTCAAACGGTAACGTCGTGTTGCCGAGTGGTCAGCTTTCTGTGGCGCGAGATTTCGCCGTCTCTGGTAGTGGATCGTTTGATCATAATGGTGGAGAGGTACTCTTGCTTATTGATGGTAACGATACTGCTGTTGCCAACGGGTCTTCATTTAATGATGTGCTCGTTCGACAGGGAGGTGGTGGATCTGGTTCATGGTACGACGAGAATTGGCTGTATCGCCTCCCGATCACAATTCGTTCGTCTGAAATAGATAATGACCTCACTGACTTTCCGATCTACGTCGACTTAGCAGATCTTCCAAGTGCATTTTTCAGCAACATCAACAGTGATGGTGGTGATATTCGTGTAACTGAAAGTGATGGAACTACGGAGGTAGCGCGTGAAATTGTCAATGCATCAACCAGCGCACAGACTGGTGAACTCTATTTTAATGCCAGTTCAGTCAGCAGTACTACTGATACTGTATTCTACTTATACTATGGCAATAATGTCGCGAGCGATTATTTAGTGTCCGACACGTATGGTGCAGAAAACACCTGGAGTAATGGCTATGTCCTTGTTGCTCACATGAATGATTTAACTACTTCATCGATTCTCAACAGCGCTAATGGTTCGTTAAATGGAACAAAAGCCAGTGCCGGCAATCCAAATGAAACTTCAACCGGAAAAATATACGAAGCACAGGCTGACACTAGTGCTGACCACATTTCTTTTGGGAATCTAGGTAATAACTCAACCAATATCACTATTTCCGCGTGGATGAATCCGACAGATTTGACCGGAACGGGTGATAACGCAACCTACGGATTTACTCTTTTTTCCGCCCACTCATCCGGAAACTACACTTGGTTAACTGCGGGAGGAACCGGTAATGGTGGTTCACCAAGTGAAATTCGATTCTGTGGATTTTCTTCTAGCGCAACCTGTAATGTTGGTTCAGGTTCCAACTTGGCTACCGGTAAGTGGTCATACATTTCAGCCGCTTCCGTTGATGGTGGTGCTGCAACTGTGCGTGTTGATGGTTCACAGGTACTAAGTTTTACGAGTGATGGAGGGGGAACCTGGAACTCAGGTTCAACCATTGGCGACTTGCGTCCGGCTAGAAATATTGAATTTGCAGGTCAATTAGACGAAATTCAAGTTTCTAACGTCGTCCGCTCGACTGCCTGGCAAGACGCTACCTACCGTAACCAAGCAACTACAACTGATTTTTATGCAGTTGGTTCACCGCAACAAGACAACGTTCGTACGTTTTCTGATACTAATGTAACTGCACTAGGTAATGTAGTAATTGAGAGTGGTACAGCTGTATTCCCAACTGGTAACTTTGCAATCGGTGGCTCGTTTGATAATAACGACACATTTGACAGCAATGGCGGTACGGTACTGTTCAATTCATCAACTGGTGCTGAAACAATAGCTCCCGGTGCAACTTCTACGTTCTATAATCTAACTTTCAATAGTGGGGGTGGTGATTGGACAATCACTGAAAACGCAACTGCTACCAATGCTATTACCCTTACAAACGCAGACACCCTTACAGTTAACCCTGGAATCGTCCTTGACACAGCTGGTGTCTTTAGTAATGAGCTTGCCAATGCGTCTACCACATGGACTGGCGCGACGCTGAGACTGTCTGGGGGTATTGATCTCGCTCTTAACAGTAAAGATAATGAAGGCGATGATTATAATATTCTTTCATTAACCGGTGACGGGGATGTTTCGATGTGGAACTCGACAGCGGCAACATACGACACCCAAGCTTCTTCCTCAATCTATTCACAAGATCATGCAGGTACAGACGGAGATCTCTACATTTTTGGCGATTACGTTCGAAGTGGCGGGTCAGAATACTGGAGTTACACCACAGACTTTGATGGTATAGATCTTGTCGCCAGCAGTTCTGAACGTCAAGTTAATGTGCGCGTTGCTGGTGGATCTTTTGTGACCGCGAGCTCAGCTACTCTACTGATACTTGGCTCAAGTACCGCCTCAACAACAATTGATGCTCAGTCTGGTAGTTTTTCTCTCACCACCACTAACGCTACACTTACAGCTCAGTATTTCACAATGACAGGAACTGGTGTAAGTGGTTTTAATTTAACCTCTTCAACAACGGTGATCAGTCTCGATGATGCTGAATTTACAATTCCAGGAGCATCGACCGCTATCACTGTTGATGCATCGACTGTAGACACCAACCCAGCTGCACAGTTCTTCAATACTGATTTTAGTTCGGGCCCAGTAAACGTTACTTTGTCAGGGAGTCCATCATCATTTTGGTGGTTCCGCGATGGGATTGGTGATCGCTACGGTGAAAGCTATGATTCAGGCGATGGTGATCCAGGGTCAATCCGTTGGGATGATAGCTCGTATTCAATCACTATTGCAGGTACTGCGTATGCTGATGCAGGTGTGACTACTCTTGGTGGTCCAACCTGTGATGGTTTCACGCAAAATGTTCGGGTTGTCGTGGATGGAGGGGCTTTCGCTTCTTCTACTGTCTGTAGTGGTTTGGATGGTTCGTATAGTTTCCCGGGAGTCAATTACGTTGGTAACCCAAATATTGTAGTGTATCTTGATACAAATGGAGGTGAGAAGGGTGCGGTCATAACAAAGACTCCAACTGCAGATATACTCGATTTAGATATCTATGCAAATCGCGTTATTACAAGACATGAGGATGTCAGCCCGCTTTCGATTGCAGATATGGTTCTCTATGATTACTCAGATGATACTGATTTACAATTCATAGCATCAACTACATCTGACCCGGACACTCTTACTGTACTGGCAGGAAATGAATTATTTATTGCTACTTCGTCTACGTTCACACCGGGTGGTGTAGTAACGCTTGCAGCAAACGCCCAGGCTAATAGTTATGACGGCACCCTGTATATAGCTGAAGGAGCTACATTTAATGCCTACGGTACTTCAACACTCACTATTGGAGGTCGACTTGAACTAGCAAGTACCACCTCTATATTTGACGCTGCTACAACTACAGTACTGATGAATGCAACAACAAGTGGTAAAAGTATTACTGCACCAAGTGAAATAACCTTCTATGACCTTGATTTTAATGGTTCAGGTGGTGGTTGGAATATTGGCTCAGATATACAAGTTGATGGAGATATGATGGTTACAGCTGGAAGTGTCACTGGTACTGGAGACATTAGCATTTCCGGTGGTTCTTTAACTGGTAACGGTACGCTTTCTCTTGGTGGCGGTACCACCACTCTTGAAGCCACTAACACTCTTGGCGGCACCAGCGCCTGGACCTTCTATAACCTACAGTTAGGTGATGGGGCAGATGTGGGCACCACCACACCTGTTACATCTGCAACAACTACAGTGTTGGGACGTATAACAATTTCGACCGCTCACTTCCTTGATGCTGGTGCGACACAGTGGGATCTAGCAGGAACCGCTACGGTATTTGTCGAAGATGGAACCTTCCTCGAAGATACCTCAACTGTTCGCTACAGTGGTAACGGCGCTAGTGTGCTTTCAACCCAATATTATAATCTTGATATTAATGCCGGAGCTGGCGGACCAACCTACACAGCAACTGGAATAGGAATTATTGTCGATAACAACTTAACCATCGGCGGGGATTCAGCCAGTCTGTTTGATCTAAATGTTAATGACCCAGCCCTTGATGTTAATGGCGATGTGATTATTAGAAGTAACGGTACGCTCAATGCGAGCGACTCAGGAGTATTTAACATCGCCGGAAGTTATACCAATAACGGATCGTTTGCGGGTAACGGCAGCACCCTTACCTTTGATGGATCAGGTACGATCGGTATCGCAGCTGGCAACAGCTCGTTTAGTAATGTAACG
>PANR01000035.1 GCA_002707695.1 Legionellaceae bacterium | reverse complement strand
TTTTTCGTTAGCGTCGCAACACGCTTTGTCTCACAAGGCGGCAACTGCTTCGATTTCAATGCTCCATGCTCAACTAAAATAGCAAACGCGGCCATTTGAGCATTCGTCATTAAATCCCCATCTCCACTGATAGCAATATCATTGTCATTTAATCTGACATCATCGCCAATGGTTTGTGATAGATTATCAAGATTGCTAGCACTGCTAAGCAGATAATTAACATGAATTGTGTTCAGACCAATATTGCCAGCGTTAATCAAAATAGCATTTCTATCAACTTGAATATCGTAGGCATTAGTAAGAACATTTTGCATGTTGGCACGAATATTTGCCGCATTGTTGGCAATGTTTTGCGTATTATGAGCAATGTTTTGCGTATTTTGTGACACATCATTCAAAATATCAGTGGTATTATTGGTCACCGTATTCAAGTTGTTTTGCATATTGTTGATGGCACTATTATCTGCTTGAATGCTGGCATAGTTACTTTGAACGGCTCTAGACAAGCCGTCTAAAGCGTTAGGCAATGCCGCCCAATTTTGCTGCAAGTAGTAATGCTGAAAGCTAATGATATTGAAATGGGTGTGATCCGGCCCGGAAGCAGGGAGAGTTAATGAGTGTCCATTGACTGTAAGATGCCCTGAGGTTGGCAACATACCTTCTAAAACAGGGTCTTTTGCAGAACCAGTCTGATCAGCGCCTTCCACAATATAATACACAACATCTTTGTTCTTTGGAGAATTGCTGTTTCTGTGTCGTGGCTTGGTATTGGTAGCCGCCATTGTGCTAGCAGACAAAAGAACCGCTATGACACTTGCTGCAAGAACCATTCCATTTTTTTTACTCATACTCATTTTCATGCTCGTGCTCCTTTATCAAATCTTAGAAATGAATGTCTGCTTCTAAAATACCGGTATAGTTAACACGCCCTGTACCATTCTGAACTGCTGTCAGTGAACCACTGGCCAATCGCTGATAACTATCGGTTGAACTATAATCTTTGTTGCGCAACCCTTCTAACGTGACAGTCAGATAGTGATTGACATCGCAATCTACGCTTGCCGCAATTCTGTTTTTAGGCAAATCAAGCGCCAATGCTTCTTTACTTGTCTGATAGTTTGCTGCAAGCGTTGTTCTATGCCCAAACATTTTACTGGTAAAGCTTAATTCAACTTCTTGCGCTTGGGGTCGTGCATTGCCACCGTTAAAGATGAGATCTCGACGGCTAAATGGACGAACTGCTCGACTAAAATTATACGTCAATGCAAAACCACCCAAAGTGCCTGTCGCATGGGCTGCAAAGTTAGGCACATTGTTATAAGTCGTTGGTAATATGTTATGAACCGACAATGCTTCAGCCATGTTCGTGATATAATCAGCACTCACATCGTAGCCCCAATGATTGCCGACGTAGCTGCTGCCAATACGCGCACCACCATTGAGCTTGTTGGCTAGCGTACTACTACTTTTATTAAGATTACCTAAACCACCAAACCCATAAACTGAAAAGAAAATGGGTGAACGGGCAAACCCAAGAATCGCCGCTGGTCGGTTAGTTTGATCCAAGGTTTGCGTAAGTGATGCAACAATAGGATGAATTTTATAAACACCAAATGGCACGTAAGTCCGACCAATCTGGACATTAAACATATTTGGCCCAAAATCTTTAGCATAGTTTAAATAGGCTTCTTCAAATTCCACACCACCCGTACCGCCGTCAACATTTGGCTCGCCAGGGGCAACGGTGCTAATCATTGTAAAAGCGCTAAGATTTTGCGTCACAATTGCATGCACATTAAGATAAGCTGTATTGAGCTCTAAATTACGGCCGGCACCGCCCGTAAAGCTACTGGAATTAGCATACTTACTAGCGGATAGCTGGGACAATACCCCACCACTAAAAACAATTCTGTCGTTAAGAAAACCATGTGTACCAATACCCACCGTCTGGTCAACCTTTTGTTTAGCCATCTCTCTTGAGGCATTTTCTGAGAGGACGAGCTTAAGCTCGTTAATTTGGTTTTGAAGATTTTGATCAGTCTTTGATAATTTTGTCGTAGACGACGCAGAAGAGACAGGTGTTGGATGCGCTGAAGCGGCAGAAACCACCCCAAAAATACTCGACGTTAAAATACCCGCTGTCACCATTTGCTTTATTTTCATTGCATACACTCCATGTTTGGCAATAATAATGAGAAATGTAGATCAAATTTTGAGCTTGTCAAAAAATGAACTTGAATTTTGCGGCCAGGTGACCTTGTAGCGCTATATACTGTATACAAAACAAAAACCGCCCCAAGGCAAGCTGAAGGCGCAGATAGTATATTGACCTAAATTTCACTACAATCAGACGATGCAACACATAAAGCTCAATAAAAATGACAGCCAATTAATTAGCCTTGCCCTGCGTGAAGACCTGGGCGAGCCTTATTGTGATATCACTGCCAACACGCTGTTTGCTGGAGAGCAGCAAACAGGGACGGTGAAAGTCATCTCTAAACACCCCACCGACATCATCTGCTGCGGGCTACCATTGGTGTCAGCCATCATGTCGCACTTTGATTGCGATGTTAATATCACACCACATTGCAAAGACGGTGATACGGTTAAAAAAGGAGATGCGCTCTTTTTATTAAGCGGGCCACAACAGTATTTATCGATGGCTGAGCGAACGATTTTAAATTTTATGCAGCATTTATCTGGCATTGCCACACTCACGCATGAGTTTGTTAAGCGTGTGTCACATACTGATGCGAAAATTCTTGATACTCGCAAAACATTGCCGGGCTTTCGACATTTAGATAAATACGCCGTGCAATGCGGTGGTGGCGTTAATCATCGCATGGGTTTATACGATGCGATTATGATTAAAGATACGCACGTTGATTTATTAGGTGGCATTAAAAACACACTGGATAAACTACCTAATACTATTTTAAATCAATGCCCCGTTATTTTGGAAATACGCAGTATTGATGAGCTACGCGTCGCACTCAGCGAAGACAAACCCAAAATCACTCGTGTTTTATTAGACAATATGTCATTAAGCGAGCTTCGAGAATGTGTTGCCCTTTGCAAAAACAAACTACCTACAGAAGCCTCTGGCGGTGTGAATGTAGATTCGGTAAGTAGCATTGCGGAAACTGGCGTTGATTTTATCTCTATCGGCATGCTCACGCATTCAGCTGGAACGGTCGACTTATCAATGAAGGCAGCACAGCATGACTAACAGCAACCTTGCACAGCGCGGACAACGTCATTATGTGGATGCATTAGTCATCGGCAGCGGTCTTGCAGGTTTGTTATATACGCTTGAACTGCACGCACGACATCCTCACGCTAAAATTGCACTCATCAGCAAAAAAACACTCAACGCATCAAATAGCTGGCACGCACAAGGCGGTATCTCTAGCGTGACGCTACAAACCGATTCGTTTGACCAACATATTAAAGACACATTGAATGCTGGTGATGGCCTGTGTGTTCTACATGCAGTCAAAAAATTATTAAAGGCCGGCCCTGATGCTATTCAAAAACTAAAAACTTATGGCGTGCAGTTTGACGAATCACTTTCAAAAGAAGGTGGGCACAGCGAGCGGCGAATTCACCACGTCGGCGATTATACGGGCAAAGCAATCGTTCAGTGCTTAATTAATTACTTACAGCAACAACACGATATTATCATGCTAGAGAATCATACTGCTGTTAATTTGATTACCGCTCAAAACACACATTTTCCAGGCAGCCAAAACGAAGTTGTTGGTGCTTATCTACTAAATAACTTGAGCGGCAAAATAGACACGTGTATCAGCAAAGTAGTGGTGTTAGCCACCGGCGGCGCTGGCAAAATTTATCGATACACCTCAAACCCAGACACAGCAACTGGCGATGGTATCGCCATGGCTTACCGCGCCGGCGCTCGCATTGGCAACATGGAGTTCTATCAATTTCACCCAACGGTTTTACATCATCATAAACTTAATAACTTTTTGATTACCGAAGCATTACGAGGCGAAGGCGCACATTTGCTTCACCCCGAAACCCTCGAACGCTTCATGACAAACTATGATGAGAAGGCCGAACTTGCCACACGTGATGTGGTCGCGCGTGCTATTTTTACTGAAATAGAACGAAGCAATAAAAACTTTGTTTATTTAGATATTCGTCATCAGCCACGTGAATTTCTACAACAACACTTTCCCAGCATTTTTTCAACGCTGCTCGAATTAGGCATTGATATGAGCAAAGACTTAATTCCTGTTGTGCCGGCTGCCCACTATCTTTGCGGCGGTATTTTATCTGACATCAAAGGCCAAACTGATTTAAAACGATTATATGCCATTGGTGAAACGGCATTTACCGGTTTACACGGCGCCAACCGTTTAGCTTCAAACTCACTTTTAGAGGCCACAGCAATGGCCAGCATAGCGGCTGAAGATAGCGCTACTTACCTAGAACAGCCGATGCCCGATGATCAAGACATTGAAGATTGGGATTCGCAAAGCGTGATCGACCTGCGTCGCGCCAGCCAAATTAACGCGCATTGGCGTGGCTTGCGCGGTGAAATGACGTCTTACGCCGGCATTGTGCGCACCGAAGCCGGACTCAAAGATTTACTCCATTTAATTCAAGCGCGACGGGAAATGATTGAAAATTATTATTGGAAATATACCGTGACCACCGATCTTATTGAATTACGGAATATTTCTTTAGTCGCTGAATTGATCGTTCGCTCCGCCCTAAAACGACAAGAAAGCCGCGGCGGTCACTATCGCGAAGACTTCCCCAAAAAATCAAACCGCAGTAAAGAATCCATCCTTGTCGGTGATCCGCATCAATAAGCTTAGGTGCTGCTCTCCCAGGGCGGATTATTAAAATACTCAATCGGTGAGATAACTCGAATACCGTCCTGATCAAATGACTTTTTTAAACCAAACACGATCTGCACAGTATTTTTTGGCTGCAGCTTTTTTATAGTACTTTAAACTAGTTGATAAATCGTCGCTATTATATTTCACTTCAATCAAGTCGACAACCTCACCCTCAACAATAGTCACAAAATCTACTTCTCGACCATCCTTATCACGAATATACCGCAACTCACATTTATACCCTTCGTAGTCTTCCAAAAAGTGTAGCCGCTTTAGCAAATGCGTTGCCACCAAGCTCTCAAAGCGTGCGCCCTTTTCATCAGGCACATCAGCATTGTCATAGAAAAATACTTTTGGTGGTTTTTGAATAGCCCTGGGAATATTTGTTTGCAAAGGATAAATAGAAAAAGTGAGGTATAAGCTTTCAACCAAACTCAACCATTTTTTTGTTAACATCTTGATAAATATGAGTTTCACGATATCTTTTCACGGCTAATTTTCACCTCATTGCAAAATGGACTCGTCTATTTTGTATTATAGTGAAAAATGGCCTACTCTGAAAGCATAAACCACCCTCAGAGCTATATAGCCCTAAGATAGACTTCATAAACCGTATTATTTTCGTCTAAAAAGCAGCACAAAAATGGGGAGAAAAAAGAAAAATCTCAGCAAAATGACTGAGGCACTTTCCCCCTGACCAAGGTTCGAAATAATGCTTGGCGAAAAGGCACCATACATATCAGTAAAAGCGTGAGAAAGGCTTACTAACAGCAGGCTACCGCCTGTTTCCAGATAAATCCAAGTTAAAAATAAACTGCTCATTATGGTAGAAAACATGTACAGGAAAAACATAGATGGATGAAGAACCAACGAAGAAAACTTCATCAAAGGCAAATGAAACAAACTCCAAACGACACCAATGATGACTGCGGAAGTAAATGCACTATATTTTTTCATTAGCTTCGGCAATGCATATCCACGCCATCCAATTTCTTCGCATAAGAAATAAAGCAATGTGAAAATTGGAATCATACCCAAACCATAAAACTTCACCCCTAAAAATCCAAAATATTCTTTATGGTACAATAGCTGCATGGTTGGAATATGTTTTCCCTGCAACGCGCTCAAACCGCTTGCAGCAATATAAAAAACACCAGAGAACACAATAATCAAATAGTAATAAAAAGGATTAACACGCCAATAAAAAATGGGCCTAAGGAGCTGCAACACGCCTTTGTCTTTCTCCACAAACCAAGTGAGCAGAATAGCCGACAATCCAGGCGCGCACTCGCCCAACCAAAACCAATCTGAACCACTCGTCGGAGAAACCCCAAAAGCAGGTAAAACAAACAACCAAATGATGCTTGACCAAATTAATGTTATCAGGAAAAAACTAGCAATAGGATTTTCTGTTATGAGCTTTTTCATCAACTAATTCTCTTTTAAACATTCACTTGGAATAGAAAATCTGCCCCACTCGATCAATGTGAGCAATAAGCTCGGGGTTATCTATTTTTTGGTAGTCTGAAAGGTCGATAGTATAGGGCAACAATAGGTCATCTAATTCATTTTCAACTTTCACTAACTCAGCATAATCAAGCTCATCAGCCCGCAGTGTTAAATCAATATCTGAATTAGGACGATAAGTTCCTTTAGCACGAGAACCATACAAAATAGCCCGGCTAATTTTGGGGTGCATTTTGAAAACATTCTGAATACTGGCAATCACCTCAGCACTTAACCCAGAATCGATCGCTTTAATATCACTCACACTTTCAAACTTTCCATTTTTTGACTGAATACCTTAAACGCGGAATAGTACCTTGTTAAAACTTGATGAATAATCTGCTCAGCAACTGATTTGTTATACGTATGCGAAGTCTGGTTGCGACTTTTGATCATCTCCATCCATACATCACCATCTTTAAGCAAACCCATTTCAAAAGCGGCACGAGTCGCATCACGCGAACCAGCAATTGAGGCATTACCCTGATATTGCGCGTAGTCCCTCATCACCTTCCAGGCCAACTCATGTGTAAATTCGAAAGCCTGAATCAACCCTTGGCGTTCCAGCAAAGAAAGCTCGCGCTCTTCAGACAAATTAACTGCGCCAGCCAACTGCTCCAACGCTCCGCTGAAGTTACTTAACCGTTGTTGCCAACGAATATCCTGATCTCTTGTCTTTACCATAACGCAAAGGTAACAAATAATGTCAAGAAAGTCATCAGTGCGCTAAAAACTCACAAGAATTAATGATAGAATGCCCCACCTATGAGATCCTTTACTGAACAGACTGATTACATCCCGCTGACCAATGCTACCTATCAGCCGAAGATGGAAATCTGCCAAACTGATTATCCATTAGATTGGTATCAAGAGGCGTTTATCCCTTATGCCGAAGAGTATCAAGCGCTGCCCAATCGAGAGCTCGCCACTGTGATCCCCTGGATGGAAAAATATATTAAACCTGCACAAGATTATTTTGGCCCGCAATTAATGTTACTCGCGCATTATTACATGGGCGGTGAAATTGTGAAGATGATTGATCATTTTGGCGGTGAAGTCGGCGACTCTTATCAATTGGCGTTAAAAGCAGCGCGCAACCCTGAGAAAAAAATTATTGTCGAATCAGCAGTTCACTTCATGGCGGAATCCATTTCAATTTTAGCCAGACCCGATCAGCAAGTGTATATCACCAACCCTAAGTCAGGCTGCACCATGGAAATGCACGCAAAAGATTATATGGTCGAACCTGCTTTTGAAGCGCTTAATGAGCGTTACGGTGAAGAAAACATTTTACCAATCAGTTACATGAACACCTCAGGTCGCTTAAAAGCTATGACCGGCGCACAAGGCGGGGCGGTTTGCACGAGCTCAAATGTGAAAAAAATATTTGAATGGGCTTTAAAACAAAACAAAAAAATATTTTTTCTGCCTGATCAATTCATGGGAGAAAATGTTGCGGCATGGCTCAACATCCCAAAAGAAAAAATCGCTTATTGGCCCGGTGGAAACGAAGGCGCACAATTCAACTTGGCCGAACAAGATGCCGACACACTCAAACGTTTTGATGAAGCTAAAATTATATTATTCTGCAGTCAGTGCTCCGTACACTCTTATATGCGTGCACCCATGGTAGATTACTGGCATCAACGTGGTTTTAACGTCATTGTTCACCCAGAGTGCCGCAATGAAGTCGTAAGCAAAGCTGATGCGTCAGGTTCAACCGCCATCATTTGGGATTATGTCACCAACGATAAAGGCGGCAATAAAAAATATGCGATTGGCACTGAAAATCACATGGTTCAAAACCTCAAACAATTGCTCGAACCACAAGGGTTTGAAATTTACAACTTGGGTGATGCAAAACTCAGTGAATTTAAAGGCATGGGCTGTGGCTGCGCCACCATGTCACGCAATGACCCCCCTCATTTAGTCGCGTTGCTGGATTTATTACATCAGGGTAAAGCCCCTGAATTTAATCTGGTACAGCCAGGTGATGTCGTGAATGAATTCACTGGCGAGCGTAACCGTCTCGATGCAGATGGGCAAGCTTGGCTAAAAGCGCACGCAGCTATCGCCCTGGATAATATGATTAAAATTACTGAGTCAAAGTAATCAATTTATATTAGTAATAAAAAACCCCAGAAATTTTCTGGGGTTTTTTAATGGAAAAACAACACTTACGCGTTTGCGTCAGCTGCTTTAGACATTGGGAATGTGTAACGAACCCCCAGGCCAAGGTAACTGGTGTTGGCAACAGCTGTTGCTTTCTTTTTGAAATCAACATTGCCGACTGTCACATTAGCACTAGCATCTAGCATCAGGCTTTGCGTAATATTCCAACCGCCACCGATTGCCAATACTGGCGCGATGCGATGGAAAGTACCACTTTTCAATCCTGCATTGAATGCAGCAGTGTTTACTGGCAACACAAAGCTGTCGTCATTGTGGTAAGAGACTGTTTGACTAATATAAGCCACGCCTACTTTACCGAAGAAATCAAAACGCTGGCCAACTGGCAAATAGCCATCAACTAATGCTTGAACCACATTGTCATTATAGGTTAATTTTGCCTTTGCAATACCATTAGTCGCTTGATAAATTGACTGGCCTGGGCGCATGTAAGCCATTTCAACACCCATGTACTTCATGAAGTTATAGCCTGCTGCAACACGGCCTGCAAGATAATCCTGACTGCGCTTTGTAGTAAATTGTCCAGCAATGCCATTGTCATCAGTGAAGGCGTATTTATCTGGCGTTGCAATAACACCCTTACCTACTGATGCCTCGACAAAAGGACCGACTGTTGCTGCTGTAGCCACACTCGCCGCTAATGTCGCGCTCGCCAATACCATTACCTTAAGATAAGATTTAGACATGTTTTAACTCCTAATTATTGTTATGATGTCGAGACGCACTATAGCAAATGAACAAATAATGGTCAACGCTAGGGCTGGATAAAATCCAAGCGATTAGGAAAGAAATCTATGAACCATGATCAACAAGAAATCGATAAGTTTCAAGAACTTGCAAATCAGTGGTGGGATCCACAAGGCCCACTCAAGAGCCTTCATGATATTAATCCGATCCGCTTGAGCTGGATTACAGAGCAATGTGAGCTCAATAATAAACGCGTCCTCGATGTTGGCTGTGGCGGTGGCATTCTCACCGAGAGCCTCGCTCTTTCGGGCGCCCAGGCGACCGGGCTTGACTTGGCCAAGCCACTGATCGATACCGCCAAGCTTCATGCACTCGAACATAAGGTAAGCGTTGACTATCATTGCATTGATGTTGGCGACTTTGCCAAGCAGCATGCCGGTGAATTCGACGTGGTCACCTGCATGGAGTTGCTTGAGCATGTGCCTGACCCCGCCTCGCTCATCCAACACTGCTCAAACCTACTCAAACCAGGCGGCCATATCGTTTTTTCAACGATAAACCGCAACCCTAAGGCCTACCTATTTGCTATCGTTGCTGGTGAATACGTGCTGCGATTATTACCCAAAGGCACTCACGATTATAAACAGTTCATCAAACCCGCCGAGCTTGATGCATGGTGCCGTCAGGCTGATTTGAAAATTGATAAATTTCACGGGATGAGCTACCGACCGCTGCAAAAGCGCTATTACTTGTGTGATGATATTTCAGTAAATTATCTTGCCGCGGCTAAAAAAGCTGGCTAGCTTCCATCAAAAATCATATCAAATGAAAGGCCGTGACCTTCAAGAATACCGCGAAGCTGTGACAATGCCTCGAGCTGTATCTGGCGAACGCGTTCACGTGTCAATCCGATTGATCCACCGATTTCTTCTAAGGTTTGGCGATCAGGAAACCCACCAAGCCCAAAACGACGTTCTAATACTTCGCGGTGACGATCACCTAATTCTTGCATCCACTGTCCCAAATGGGTTTTGAGATTATTGTCGACAACCTCTTCGCCTGGGCAATCACCCCCTTCGGTTAGATTATCAAGGATAGTGCGATCGGTATCACGTCCGGCTGGCTCATCTGCAGATACAACACTGTCTTGCAACATCATGGTCTGCCTAACGTGCGCCTCAGGTAGCTCAAGATGGCGGGCGATATCCTCTGGGCTGGCCTCATATCCAAGCTTTTTAGTCAGCTGGCGACCCGTACGCAAATAAAGATTGAGCTCTTTGATAATGTGAACAGGCAATCGAATCGTACGTGATTGATTCATGATCGCGCGCTCAATGGTTTGACGAATCCACCAGGTTGCGTAGGTAGAAAAACGGAATCCTTTTTCTGGGTCAAATTTTTCAACCGCATGCATAAGCCCCAGGTTGCCCTCTTCGATTAAATCGAGAAAAGGCAGGCCACGCATGATATATCGACGAGCAATTTTAACCACTAATCGCAAGTTGCTCTCGACCATTTTGTTTCGTGCCTTAAGGTCGCCTTGTTTGACCAAGCGACCATAATGCACCTCTTCTTCAGCAGAGAGCAGCGGGGAAAAACCAATTTCTTGTAAATACATGTTGGTGGGGTCAAAACTTTTGCCACCAGAAAGCTTTGACTGATAACTAATTGAGTTATCGTCCTCATCAGGCTCATCATTTTTCTCATTAAGAAAAGCTTCTTGTTCGGCTAAAACTTCTTCATCATTCAAGATTGATTCAGACTGGGCAAGCAGACTATTGGTTGTTTTGGACGGGGTTTGACCTTCCATTGGTTGTTGATTATCCATCTGCGGCTCCTTCGCACAATTTATGGACTACCTATACTAGCACTTTTTTATCCAATGTAAATACTTTTTAAACAAAAAAACAAAAAAAATGATCAGCTCTGTTTTTAATATAATCAATTAGTTGCAAAAAACACTAGATATCGTATTTAAAAAACCAAAAACTACAATGGACAGTGTTTGTCCTGAGAAGATATGAATCATCACTGGTGACAAAAAGCGCTAAACAAGACTCTTTTCAAGCACAGACAAGGCCTGAGCGAACCAAGGCGTGTATTTTTTGGGCTGATTGAGCAAATCTTGCTTAACCCAATCAATTGAACGCCACTCAACCACCTCAATTTCTTGCGGGTGCGGGGATAGCGTCTGCCCCTGGTCGTGACCCACGAAGACATGATCAATTTCATGCTCAATCAGAGCATTATCAAATGTGGCACGGTATTGAAACACCCCCACGGGTGTTAAACTGAGCATAAGCCCGGTCTCTTCTGCCAAACGACGCTCCGCAGCCGCTTGCGTTTCCTCACCTGGCCGCGGATGGCCACAGCAGCTGTTTGTCCATAGGCCGCCTGCGTGATATTTGTCGGCGTGCCTCAACTGCAGCAGCATCTCAAAGCTACCTTGTCGCGACCTCAACACAAATACCGAAAAGGCTCGATGCAACAAACCCTTCTGATGAACCACCAGCTTCTCAGCACTACCAACCGCCTGGTCATTATCATCAACAAGAATCAATGGCTCACGCATCCTATCTACCATCATCCAGCCACCTCAACACAAGCTGAAAAAGGCTCTACCACATCCATACCCGGGAACAATGCTTGAACCGCGGCAGTATCTTTTTCCAAAAACAATAACTTTAAATTGGGCCCCGCATCCTGAGTAAAATAAACAGACAAGCCTTCACGACGGGCCTTCCATATCAACTTCATCGCCGAAATGGTCGCCGGCTGCGAATACAATATAGGTGGCTCTGCCACTAGCATACAGGCATGCATAGCTAGAGCATTTTTCTCAGCAGTTTGACCGAGCAAATCGATATCGCGATGCTTCAATGCACGCTCAAGCTCCACCAAACTGGTTTCAGCAATCTGTGGCCATGAGTGATATAAAGGTGAGGTTTCAACGGTTGCTTGCATCGCCACACGCGAACTCATTGGCTTCTCACGATCATCTAATACTAATAGGCCGACACGCATTTCTGGCCATTCGACCGTTAACTTTTCTGCGTAACTATCCATGCCATCCGGCCGAGAACCGGCATGCCACCACACAAAACCAGGCTCAATCGATCGACTAGCACTGCCACTTCCGAGGCGCGCCAAAATAGATAATGATTGGTGGTCAAGCTGCCAACCAAACAGCTCATTGAGCGCGAGCGTTAACACAGCAAACCCACTAGCAGATGAGGCAAGCCCTGCTGCAATAGGAATATTACTCTGCGCATTCACTTTGAAGTGGTAATTAGCAGGGCCTCGAAATAAATCTAAAAATTGAATCACCCGCTTTGCAAACGGATGATCTGCGGGCATGCTTTCATCAAACAGCAACACCTCATCACAAGACGCATCAAGAATAGAAAGCTCGACCATGCTGCCACGATCACCCAACGATATAGATAAACTACTGTTTACCGGCAAATTTAACTGCTTGTCACGCTTACCCCAATATTTAGCAAGCGCAACATTAGCAGGCGCGAAACAATGCACGCATTCTTTTTGGGGCTGATAGGTTTTGCCCTGCAAAATTTCATTAACGAGTTCAACAGGTTTCATTGAGCACCACCTGTTTAGATTGTTCTGACAAGCCAATATTAATCATTTCGACGCCTTGACGTTCTTGCAATTCATTTATTGGAAAATAACCATCAGGCACCTTTCCAACGACAACCACGCAATCACCCAAACCCGAACCGGAAATTTTAGCGCCAAAAACATGAGGAATAGTATTAGCAGTTTCAATAATTTCATCTAACACATCATTACTCAAGTGCAATTCACGCATCAACGCTTGCTGCACCGAAAAAATTTCACCTAAAAGCTGCCAGTTCTTAAGTTGAATTGCCCGAGATGCCTGCGCGGAACACTCACCAATCGCTGTAAATATTTTTTCTGAAAGCTCAGCGTTTTCATCAGCCCACGCATTCACCTGATTAACCACAATCGGTGTCGCAACTTTTTTACCTGAATAGACAAGACTAAGAGGTAGAAGCGATGACAATTGCTTAATCTCAAGCGGATCTGCGCGATAAGCCACAACACCGCCATAAACACTTGCCGCCACATCAGCACCTGAACCCATCCCCTGTACTTCACGAATCACTTCACGCGCTTCTATGAAAATTGCTTTTGAATCAGCATCCAACTGTAAATATCGCCTCACTGCCAACAACGTTGCTACCGTAACAGCAGCAGAAGAACCCAAACCTAACTGACTTGAAAAATCAGATTGAATAACAATGTCAAAACCTTTTTTAAAATGCGCCTGATAACGTTTAAGCACAGTCAATACAAACTGAAAGGGTTTTTCGACACGCAAGTCTTGCAGCGGGGCGAACCAACTCCCAATTCCATCTGCTTCGATGTGAATATTAGCGCTATCATTGGGCAACAGTTGCAAGTTGATGTAACGATCAACTGCCGCCACGACAGCTAAATGACCACGCAACACTGCGTGTTCACCTGTTAACATGACGCTGCCCGGCACACGGACCTTTATAATTTTATTGTCATTATCAATCATTTAACTTCTCAAGCAACATGCAAACCTTGTGATGCTGCCTCTACAGTTTCAATAGTATAATCATATCGCTGACAAATGGTTTTTAGTGCTTCAACATTATCATGCACAACCAATACAGCGCCAGCATGATCACCGCGAATAGAGCCTGCGCCACAAATTTTAGCCGCAGCGCCCACCGCTTGAATCTCTTCGACAAATCGCTTAACTTTTTCAGGCACCACACCAATTTGGGCCAACAAACGATGATTTTCTCTTAACAAATCTTGAATTAATAACAAATCATTTTTTTGCAACGCTTTATCCAAAGCGTTCGTCACGTTTGCAAATTCATCCCAAATGCCATCTTGTGAAAATTGTTTCGCCACTTGCGCAACGCACTCGCCCGTACTGGCATCTGGCGTGCCGGTATTCACCAAAAACATTGGGATCTTTGGCAAAGCACGTGCTTGCACTTTTCCGTCATGGAAATAAATACAACCGCCATGATATGCAATATTCAAATCAATTGGACTGGGATAACCATGTTGCAAACGCTCTGCCTCAAACGCTAACTCCAAAAAATTGCTTTGATCAATATCCATTGAGTAATGCTGCATTAGCGCGCGCAAGACACTTAATGTCACCGCCGCAGATGACCCCATGCCGCAACCAACGGGAATATCAGATTCGGTATTGATTTTTAACCCGTCAACTCGCTTAGGACTCACATGATCAATTAAGTGAATGGCGGCAAATTGCGCCAACTGAAAAGGCTGTTTTAGCACGCTAGTGATATTAGCCTCACCATTTAAAAATTTATTATACTTTCGCTTTAAGCTAGATTTTAAATCGCGCAACGTATTAATCGCGACGTTTTTGTGATACTTCAAATCCAAAAGATGAAATGAAACGGTTTCTTGATCCTCTGGCGTCACTGTCGTCTTGACAAAACGATTGACCGCCATTGCAATAGCCGGTCTTCCATAAACAACCGCGTGCTCACCGGAAATAATTAATTTGCCAGGAGAGATAGCGCAACTTCCTGAATTAGACAACAACACTTTGGAGGGTTTTTTTTTATAAATTCTTTTGTGATTTTCAATACCCTCTAAACGAAATTCACCCGTACGATGTTCTGGCAGCTGCATGGGTGATCCATCAGTTGGCAAGGTCGTCTCATAAAACGATTCATATTCTTGGCCTGTTAATACTTGACGATTTTCAAGCATTGCTTTGTGCTGTTGAGTCAATAAATTTTCTCGATAACCAGGTTGCACAATACCGCTAAAATATTCAGCCACACAACCAGAACCATAACTATAAAATCCGATTCGTTTAGCAGACACATCTTCTAATGTGTTATCTAAAAATGAAATTAAACTCATGTATAAAGCTGCGGAATAACCGTTACCAATTTCTCGCGCATAATAAAGTGCGCTATCTAATTGCGACTTCACATCGCTTTCTGACAACTGAAGACCAGCGGCTTTTTCAGCTAATTGCTTATGCGCTTTTTCTACCAAACGAGGCACGGGCGTATGATAAAGATGATAATCATGATCAGCAAATGTTCTGCCCGACATGTCATGATAGCTTTTCCAAGCTTGATCTAATGCGTGCAAATAAACTTTTGTTGAATAACGACCCTCTACCAACGCTTCCTCACGATAGTTGGGTCGCCAAAAATCCATCACGTCGTCCGTATAAATCCCATACTCATGTTCAATCGCCAAAATTCGTGGGTTAGCAGTAATCAGCATGGCAACCGCCCCACAACCTTGTGATGATTCGCCGGATGAATTAAAACCGTAACGCGCAATGTCAGAAGCAATCAACAGAACTTTTTTATTAGGATGTCGATCAACCCAAGCACAAGCCATTTGCAGCGCATGCGTTGCACTATAACACGCTTGTTTTAATTCAACGACGCGGCATTGTGACGGCAAGTCTAGCAACCCGTGCACAAAAATACCCGCTGACTTTGATTGATCCACACCCGATTCTGTTGCAAATAACAAGGTATCAATCGTGCTAACATCGATATCTTTTAAAATGGATTGTGCGGCATTTGCTGCCATCGTCACAATATCTTCATCAGGCGCGGGTACCGCCATTTTAAATTGACCAAGACCAACGTGAAATTTATTCACATCAACACCGCGCATCTTAGCCAAACTTGCCATGGATAAATAATAATGTGACGTGTAAAAACTTAGGCGATCAATGCCTGTTTTTTGAGATATATGTTTAGCTTGAGACACTTTCCGTTGCTCTCCGTTCAAACGTTTTATGTGCACGCATAAGTTCATGCGGATCAGTTAATGCGGCCATTAAAGATAACTCACCGCACAATACGGTTGCAGCAATAATCATCGCCAATCGCCGTGCATTATCACCTACTGGCCGCTCTTCCAAGCACCCCATAACTGATAAATTTTCTTTAACAAACTCTAAATCTTTACCGTGACCAACCGTGCCCACAATAATATTTGGCAATGTGACTGAAAAATATAAATCGCCGTTACGCACTTCAGCAAACGTAATGCCTTGCGAACCTTCAACAATATTTGCAGCGTCTTGACCTGTCGCCAAATATGTTGCTAATAAAAGATTAGCAAAATGTGCATTTGCACTGTGTGTACTGCCTGCAATCACTGAACCTAATAAATTTTTCTTCACACAAAGATCAGCGATTTTTTCTGGCGTCGTCTTTAAGATTTTTTCACACACGCCTTTTGGAATGGTAACTTCCGCCACGACATACTTTCCACGCCCTAGGATGGCATTAACGCTACTGACTTTTTTATCAACGCAGTAATTACCGCTAAGTGAGACGTATTCTAAATCTGGAAATATCTCGAGTATGCGTTGTTGCAAACACTCTGAAGCGAGCGTCACCATGTTGTGACCCGCTGCATCGCCCGTGCTGTACTCAAAACGAAGATAAAGCATATTGCCAACAATTTGGCTGTGCAAATTAAGCAGCTTGCAATAACGGCTGGTTTGCTCGACGAGCTTAGCCATCTCTTCTTGCTGTCTATTTAACTGTTTTAATACTTGAAGTGCATGCTCTGCATTGAGAGCGCGCAGAGCGATGGAACGTGTCATTCTTTCATCGACTATCGCCACATGGATACCCCCAGCGGCCCGAGAGACTTTGGCACCTCGATTGGTTGATGGCCACAAGGTGGATTCGAACGTCGCCATGGGCACATTGACTTCATCATCAAGCTGATCACCCACTAATTTGATAGGGCCAATTAGCTTCATTGGCACAGGCGCTTTTAGTTTCATTTTTACCTCACAAATTGTGGGCGGATACTAGCATATACCGCTCTAAAGCGCGAGGGCAAAAAAAGCGCGAGAATGAAAGTTTCGCTGTCATCCCCACGAAGGTGGGGATCCAGTTTAAAAACATAGACTCCTAGATTCCCGTTTGCACGGGAGTGACAACAGGGAAAAAATGACTCAAGAGACAAATCGGTAATACGTCTCGCCCTGTTTGATCATGCCCAACTGCTCACGGGCCATGGATTCGATCAAGGCGTTGTTTGTCTTAAGCTGATGAATGTTCGCTAACATCTTGTTATTACGAGCAACTTGAGACTGATTAGATTGCATTTGCAAAAAGACCGCATGCTTGAGCCGTAATGTTTGCGCCAATCCTTGCGCACCAAACCATAGCTGGCACTGTAGGTACCCAAACAACACTATGACTATCGCAAAAACGGCTCGCATGCCAGATGATCCTTTCAATTTTACCACCATCCCTGATGAACTGTTTTCCACCACAGGGAAGAGAATTCTAGATTATTTTTCTAGAAATTGCTCGTAGTTTATTGAAAAAATTAAAGAAATTTCACCTGACTTGTGCTTAAGTAAGCTAGCTAACACAAAATGTTGTGGTACGACTTGAATCAACTAGACGGCCGCCCCTAGACTTTGCAAACAAAACCTTAGCATGGGCATTATAGAAAACGTGGGCCACGTTATGTCGAGCACATCAATCAAAGCGATTATTGAGACTCAGGATACGCTGCGGCCGCTGCGCCATGGTCATCAGGCTTGCCATCAGCACTGCCAGCACCATATAACGTGCTTGGATTACCTGCAAAACCTGAAGATGCAATAGGCTCTTGCTTAACCTTTTTTGGCTCACGCTGATCACCGGCATCAGAAGGCTCCCGTTTTATTCTGCTGACAGGCGCTTTGCCTTTGCCCTTAGCAGCTGCAGATGAAGCCTCTGCACCCGCAGCGCTTGATGCCAAAACACCAGGTTCTTGTTTAACTTGAGCCGGAGCTGCGCTTGCAGCATGAGAATGGCTGGCGGCAGCCAGCGCCATCATCGGGTTATCATGATAAGCGCCATGATGAGGCGCAGCAGCGGCGGACTGAAGAGCAGCTTGCTGAAGAGCTGCTGCGTGCTTTAGCTCGATCAAGGCTTTATGTATGCTGGGGTGTTCGAGGAGTGTTTTACCATCAGCCTTTGGTGCGACAAGTGCGGCCTTTAATGCCGCCGCATGTTGACTGACCAAGCGGCTTAACAAAGACCGCCCACCATTCACCGACGTCAGTGCCACAATTATTTTTTCATTATCAATGACTCTTTTTCCGGGCGCTCCGTCCAAAAAGAGCGGCGTATAGTTGCACCCGCTCCTCACAAGCCCATCAATAAGCGAGTTAGACAGATGCCCTGATTGAGGTGCTTTGGCAACCATCGCATCAATAACAATCTCTTGATCAGCTAGCCTGACACCAGCATCGCGTTTTTTAAGCAATAGAGCAAGAAAGTCATCGAGCCGTCCTGCCTGTTTTGCTTTGACAAAAAGTTTACTCAACCCGCTAATATATTCATCAGCAGGGTAAGAGCTCGTACTCTGGACAGTTTTTGTGAGCGCACGAACGACGCGCTCATCATCGAGCAACGTCTTACCGTCTTTCAACGGCCTATCTAAAAGCTCAAAAAAATCACGAATGTCGCTCAAGCATACGCGGTCGAGTAAGCCACAAATCGGGGCAATATCTGTAAAATCTTCGATAGAATCAGACGGCGAAAGTTTCGTCAATGCCTCAACCACCCGATCATCATCCAGTAAAATGCCATCGCCATATGCATGCGTTAATGCGCCCACCACCGCATTATAGCCATTATAGCGAAGTTGTTTGAAGCACAAACACATATTATTTGCGGCAGACTGGCCAGCATCAGTCGATACACTTGGCTCTGGCGTAATCAAGATTTGCACGAGCCGTTCCACATCGCTTATCTCAACCCCGCCTACTATTGACTTAATACCTAACAAATGAGCAATCCCATCAGGGGGCAAAACATCACTCACTCGGCGGACACCGATGGATTGAGCGCTGGAACCAAAGATGGTGCCACCATATGGATAACACTTAGGGTTAGCTAACTCCCTCGCCACTTCAGCTGGAGGCATACCCTCTAATGTAATTGCCGCGGCATAACCTCGAGCTGGATCGACATCCCAACTTTCGTGATAAAGATAACCAACCAGGTTAACGGGCTTAGCTGCTTTGGCTCGCACCTTTTTGAGCTCAAGCGTTAAGAAAATAAGCCTTCTGCTACGCAGTAGCGCAATCATGGCCTCTGGCAGCACATTAGCCGTCTCGCCCAACACGATCTCGCTTGCTGCTTTAAGCTCGTCGTCCGATGGTCTTTTCTCATGGGCGAGCATAAACTGCAATGCAAATAAGGATCGCGCCGCATCTGCAGAAAGACCGCCTGCCCCCCCACCGTTTAGGGCTTGTGACAATGCCGTCAAACGGTAATCAATGGCCTCTGGCACACTTTTTTTTGTTCTTTTCCCCTTTTCGACTTGAAGAAGCAGTGGGAAAAGCTTTGTAGTCATGCTCACCTGAATATTTGCAGCTACCTCAGGGGCATGATCTCCATAAAGCTCATTCGGATTAGTATCGGCAGGAAACGCTTTCAGCACACTCAGGTCTATGGAGTCGCTGAGATATAATAATTGCAATAAGGTCAGGCCCGTACTGGTTTTTTCAAGCAAACGAGGCATAAGCACAGGAAAATCGAGCGACGCGCCTGCACCACCTCGATCAAAAACTAAGCCGCCGAGCCGATTGAGCATTACATTGGCAAACAATTGATCCGGTGAGGCTGCACTCTGATTTGCTCTAACCCAACGAATAAGCGCCTGATCAAAAACGGCATTTAACTCTGGTTGTGGACCTGGATTGGGCATTTGTGGCTCCTCGTTGATTATTTTTATTGGTTTAATTTTTTCCAGATAGTATAGGGCGGCCAAAAGAAAGTCAAGATGTAAGCCTGCGCGCACTGATTAGCGCCTATAAAAATGACAATAATTACAAAATTTGAGCAATCACTTAAGGTTTTCTTAAGGTTTGTAATGGTAAGCTGATACAGCTCGTTTAATAATAACAGGAGAATAATCATGCCAGATAAAAACTCTCAAGCAGCACAAGGTGAAGCAACGCCGAAATCTACCCCGCCAAAACCCAAGGTTCCTGAGCTAGAGTTCAACCGATTCGGTGTCCCAGTAAACGAATCTGCGCGGTCAAAAGCGCAGAGAGCGCTTGATGACTGGTTTGAAAAATATGGCAACGAGCCAAGCATTGAAGCAAGTTCACTTGGCTCCCACGCTTGTATGCATGGCCATCATCACGGTGGCAGCCCCTGCCCTGCAGCGGACGCTGCTGGCTTGATGCCAGATGCTGTCAGAGCAGCAAGCCAGTCGCCGAAAGCAATCAGATAAATTAAAACAACTCACGACCAGGATAACGTGCCTGGTCGCCGAGGTGTTCGGCTAAGCGTAATAGCTGATTGTATTTGGCAACACGATCTGTGCGACACAACGATCCGGTTTTAATTTGTTTCGCATGCGTGGCAACCGCCAAGTCAGCAATCGTCGTATCTTCGGTTTCACCCGAGCGGTGCGAAATAATCACGCCATAATTAGCCTCTTGCGCCATTTTAATCGCCGCTAGGGTTTCAGTTAATGTGCCGATTTGATTGAGTTTAATTAAAATCGCATTTGCAATGTTCTCATCAATACCACGTTTTAAAATACTGGTATTGGTAACAAACAAATCATCACCAACCAACTGAATCTTACTACCGAGTTTTTCTGTCATGATGCGCCAACCATCCCAATCACTTTCATCCATACCATCTTCGATCGACACGATAGGGTATTGGTTCACCCAAGCGGCTAAATAATCCGTAAATTCAGCTGCATTTAATTTTTTATTTTCAGAGGCAAGATGGTAAACACCCTTTTCATAAAATTCAGAACTCGCCACATCTAACGCCAAAGCAATATCATCACCTGGTCGAAGACCCACTTTATTAGTAGCTTCTAGTATCACATCAATGGCCTCAACATTACTTCGCAAATCTGGCGCAAAACCTCCTTCATCGCCTACCGCTGTATTTAATCCTTTGGCTTTTAATACCGACTTCAATGCATGAAATGTTTCTGCGCCATAACGCAACGCTTCTGCAAAATTAGGCGCGCCGACGGGCACAATCATAAATTCTTGCAAATCAACATTGTTATCCGCATGCGCACCACCATTAATAATATTCATCAACGGAACAGGCAATGAATAGCCGCTCTCATCGGTTAAATATTCGCAAAGCGTCACATCTTGATCACGCGCGGCGGTATGTGCTGCCGCTAACGAAACAGCAAGCATGGCATTAGCACCTAGATTGGATTTGTTATCTGTGCCATCAAGCTCAATCATTTTGTTATCAATCTCTGCTTGATCAGTAACATCCATCCCAATAATTGCTGGCGCAATTTTTTTATTGACGTTTTCCACAGCGGTTAACACACCTTTACCACCATATCGTTTCGGATCTTTGTCACGCAACTCCAACGCCTCTCGCGAACCTGTTGACGCACCCGATGGCACACACGCAATCGCGTGCACACCTGACTCTAAATGAATTTCTGCTTCGATCGTGGGATTACCGCGAGGATCTAAAATTTCTCTTGCATGAATAGTTTTTATCGTAGACATAGTTTTTCCTTATTTTATGTTAATTAATACATTTCAAGCAACATGTGGCCTGCATGGAGCGAAGCGTAATGCAGGGAAATATCAACTCATTCCCGTATTACGCTTTGCTTCATACGGGCTACAATACTTAAGCAGCATGCTTTTAACTTTTTGTTGTAAGTTTAAGGCTCTCTCTAACAATAGAGCAGTACTTTTGCTGTCATTCCCGCGAACGCGGGAATCCAGTTTTAAATAAATATTCCTGGACCCCCGATCGAGCCGGGGGTGACAACAGTTAGCATTCATAAAACCCCAACCCTTCTAAAAATTCAACACCTCTTTCACAAATGGTATCGTCAGCTTACGCTGTTCAGCCAATGATGCTTGATCTAATCGATCAAAAGCCGCAATGAGCGAGGCCATGTCGCGACGGCAACGCTGTAATATAAACTTGGCAACCTCAGCTGACATATCAAACCCGCGTAAGCGAGCCCGCAGCTGCAGGTTAGATAATTTATCTTCATCCGACAAGCCCTGCACTTGAAAAGCAAGTCCCCAACTTAGCCGTGAACGTAAATCCGCCAATTTAATCGGCAACGCAGCAGGCGCCGTATCTGCCGACACCACCAACGCGCAATCCGCAGCGCGCAACTCATTATACAGATGAAACAATGCCTCTTCCCAATGGTTGTCGCCTGCTACCGCATTAATATCATCCAAACAAATTAATGAAAACTGTTGCGCGCCTTCAAGCACGGCTGGGGTGAGATGCTGCACTTGCGACAAGGGCAAATACAATGCGCGATGTTGCGAACGCTCTGCGAAGTGACAACATGCTTGCAATAAATGTGAACGCCCAACGCCATGTTCACCAAACAAATAAATAAAGCGCTCAGCTCTGGCCTCAACTGCTTCTTGCAGCGCAGCCACCACTTGCGAATTCTCACCTACGGTAAATGTTTGAAAGGTGCTTTGTTCGTGTAATTGTACGTTCAGCAACAACTGTTCGGTCACGCTGATTTATCCTCAACCGTCTCTGTATAATGTGTTGAATGAATATAATGGTTATGTAAATGACGCAGCAGTACTTTAATTACGGCAGCAACGGGCAGTGCCAACAAAACACCCACAAACCCAAACAAAATACCGCCGGCAATCACTGCAAAAATAACAGCAAGCGGATGCAGCCCAATGCGATTGCCAATAAGCCAAGGCTGCAAAATATAGCTCTCTGCAACATGCCCAATAGCAAACACAATGCACACATAAAGCAAATACCACCAAGAGTGATATTTAATGACGACATCAGCAATAGATAGCAAAAACCCAATGATAAAACCCAAATAAGGCACAACACTCAATAACCCTGCCGTCACACCAATGACCAGCCATAAATCTAAACCAACAATGGCCAAACCGACGCAATAAATAATGGCAAGGCCAATCATCACCAATAGCTGCCCACGGAAAAAAGCGCCGAGCACTTCGCCACACTCCTTCACCATAGATACTGTTTTTTCTCTATGCTTACGTGGCAACAAGTCAATGAGATTTTGCGTCACCCTATCCCAATCACGTAGCAAATAAACGGCAACAATAGGGATAATGACAATACTAATAATCGTTTCAATCAACACGCGCGAAGAACTCATAAATGCTGTCCACACACTGCGAAAGACACTACCACCCGCTTGAAGATGGTGCACCAAGGCTTGTTTTAATGCATCGGGCTCAAGCTGCAATGATGTTTTAGCTTGCAACCAAGCAAGCACTTGTGGCGCGCTGTCGATTAAATTTATAATTTGTTTTTCAAATACCGGCACCAACAAACTCAGCAATAACAAGACAATGACTAAACCGACCACAAACAACACGGTAATTGTTAACCAACGAGGCACGCCCACCCGCTTCATATGAACAACCAACGGATTGAGGATATAAGCCAAGATGATGCCTAGCGCAAACGGAATAATGACCGGCGACAAGAAATAAACAATCACCAAGCCGATGATGATAAATACGATGCTCCAAAACCTCAGGGCGTCTTGTCGATTAATTTCAAACATGATTAAAAAGATACCTGAAAATCGGCTTTATAGGTAGGTTTTTTTAATCGCCGGGGTTATACTGACCGGAGGATGAGCGAATGTTAAAGGATTAGCCATGAAAATATTGCACAACTTTCTTGATAAGCTTCACAACACTGAAGTTCTCAGACACCGTCATTACCGCAGCGAAACAGCGCCATCAAAAATGCACTTGAGCTTGCGCTTTTATGCCGGCATTGGGATGTTAATACTCGCTTTGATTGGTGTCATTTTGACCGACTTTGCGCCAAGCTTTGCCAGCCACTACTGGTTTTATGCCGTCCCCATTTTTGCCCTGATTAATATTTTACTTAGCTGGCACGCGGCTGTGGCCCACCGGGACTTTATTCTGGTTTGGCATGAGCTGCTCCATTGGCTCATTTTATTGGTCATGATCTTTATTGTGTCTATCTTTCTTAGTATGGGCACAATCAGTGATGTCACCGCCGGTATTGTTATGCTATCTCTGCTATCACTGGCTACACTGCTTGCGGGCGTTCACTTTGACTCGATGCTTATCATTATCGGCATCATCCTTGTGCTACTCGACCTATTGTCAGCGGTCTTCATTGAATTCTCTATGTTCATTTTGGTGCCACTGATTATTGTCGCCGCTGTGCTCATTTTTTGGCGAACTCGCTCTCACAAAAAACGCGCGCAAGAGGAATCTTTAGATGATGATAAGCCAAGCTCTCATGACTCAACAAAAACCTATGATAAGGATCTTGATGATGACCTATAAACAATGCGTGATCGGCTTATTGGTCATCGCATGGCCTTGCTCGTTATTTGCTGCGACAGTGAAACCCTTTACTTCCTCTTACTCTGCTTCCATTTATGGCTTGCATGTTGGCAATATTACGCGCAGTCTAAAAATTGCTAACGGTCACTATCAGTTCGTCTCAGATGTTAAATCAACATTGCCTTTCACTCATGTTGAAATCTTCGCTAAAAGCACGGGGCTCTGGACCGCTAACGGCCCAATGCCCGTTGACTACCACTATCGATATGATCACTTTCATCACTCAAAAACCATCAATACACATTTTGATTGGTCAAAACACATCGCCTTTACAGATGAACAAGGCAAAAAACAACAGGTCGCCATCTCTGCCGGTGACCAAGACAAGCTAAGCTATCAATTAGTCATGCGAGACAACCTTCTCAACAATAAACGACCATTGGTTTACCATATTGCCGATGGCCACGACATTGATACCTATAGCTTTGGACAAACAGGAACCAATGTTATTCAAACACCTGCGGGCAAACTACAAACCGTTAAACTACAGCGCAGCAACAATGGACCAAATAGCGAAAACATTGTGTTCTGGCTAGCCCCCAAAAACAATTATGCGATTGCAAAAATTGTGGATGTCAACAACGGCAAAGTTCAGTTTTCGGGAATATTAAATCACTATCAAGAAGCTTAATGCTTGCTATGAATTTTCCTCATAAGGGTTATCACGCTCATAACCAAAGTAATACTGATACTCTTGCGCTAACATTGATTTTTCTTCTTTGGCAAGCTCTTCAGAAATTGTTTGTAACTTTTTCATTAACCGATTAACACGCTCAACAGCATCGTAAGCTGCTTCAATTCTGTCATCATGATGCAAACAACACACCAGTTCAATTTGTTTTTTCATGCCACTCACTTCTTCGGTGAGTGTATTTAAACGTTTATTCAAATTAACAAGCAACGGCTCCATCATTAGTATTTCCTCAATGAGTTATAAATAGAATATAAAAACAAAGTTAGGTGGGAGATCCGTGTCGGCACGAAAAAATAATTACAAAAAAATACTAAAGAATTCAGAAAATGTTTTCAAGCGGTAAAGAAAACAAAAGTCGATCTGTTTGAATTTTTCTTCTTGAATTATTTTGTTACAGATAGTTCTTCATAATAATCATCAGTCTTGCTGAACTGGTGTAACATTACGTGATTATTAGCTGGCTTATAGAATCTGTGCGAGCAAACCTTGACCGAATTAAAAAAATTAAAGAAACAAATTCCCAAAACTTAATGGACTTTCCAAAATACGGTGCTACGATTAAAACATACTCATGCTGTAGCAACGAAGGAATCAGGGAATGTTAAAGTCGCACCTTATCGAAGAAATCACGAAAAAACAAGACTACCTTAGCGTGCGCGATGTCACAATGGGTGTTAATTCAATTATCGACACCATCATGGACGCGCTAGGCAGAGGCAAACGCGTTGAAATACGTGGCTTCGGTAGTTTTTCACTCCATTATCGCGCTGCTAGGCGTGCTCATAACCCAAAAACTGGCGAAAAGCTCACGACCTCCCCTAAATATGCCGTGCACTTTAAGCCAGGCAAAGAAATGCGTGAACGTATTAATGCGTCTCGCCATCTCCCAATACAGGATTTAGAAGAAGAATAGTCAGTCTCCTTGCTCATACAACTAACTGTGGGGTTCCCGCCCCACAGCCCTGTTTTTTCTCGCACGCCCATCATGATGAAAACGCTCATTAGGCTGGCAACAAGCAGCAATATCAGCTAGAATAATTGGCTAAGTCTTAATCAAATAAGCAAGGGAGAATTCGATGGGGGCTACAACCGCCAAGTAGGGAGCTAGAGGCAAAATGAAACACGTCGAAAAAATCGATCCAAAGGAGCGCAAACGTTTAAGAAAATTTTCATCTCTACACTGGGTTCACTGGGTTATTATTGCGCTTTCTTTACTCCTGACATTTTTTGCATGGTATTTTTCCCAAAAACAAGTCAACCAAAAACAAGACTTTCAATTTCAACGTGAAGCTGAGAGAACAGTTGAAACTGTGCTTGAGCGCATGAATCGTTACGAGGACGCTCTCTGGGCCGGGGTAGCAACCATTCAAGCTAACAGTGGTCATATTAAGTTCTCTCGGTGGAAAAGATACGTCGACAGCCTGGACGTTATTAAGAAATACCCAGGCATCAACGGTCTTGGGGTCATCCACTTTGTTAAACCTGGCCAACTGCAAAACTACCTCGCTTCGCAACGTCAAGAACGTCCAAACTACAACATACACCCAGCTCATAATCGCAACGTTTATTTACCCATTAGCTATATTGTCCCTGTCAAGGGGAATGAAAAAGCCGTCGGACTCGACATGTCACACGAAGACAACCGTTTCAACGCTGCTGTAAAAGCTGCACAAACAGGAAAAGCACAGATCACCAGACCGATAACCTTGGTCCAAGACAAAGAAAAAACACCAGGATTTTTGTTCTACGCACCCTATTACCAAGAAGGAGCATACAAAACGGCACAAGAACGACAACAGTATTTTCTAGGTATGGTGTATGCACCTTTCATATTTAAAAAATTAATGGAAGGCACACTGGCACAGGAAAAAAGATCTGTCTCCATTGAAATTTCAGATGGCAATCAGGTGCTATACAATGAGCTAACACCAAAAAACAAAGAATATGATCCCGACTCAAAGTATAAGCTAACAAAAAATATATCAGCCTATGGCTCAACATGGACCTTTACAATTGAAGCATCTCGATCGTTTGCCACACAAACAAGCAACGCCCAACCATTAACTATTTTAACAGGTGGTATCATTATTGATGCACTGCTCTTGTTTCTCTTTATCACAATGGTTCAATCAAATAAAAAAGCCATAGTTTATGCAGATAATGCTACAAAAGATCTCCGAGAAAAAACGCAATCCCTCGAAAAAGCCAACAACGATCTCGCCCAAATACAAAACGACCTTGAAAAAATTGCGCACTTTGACCCAACAACCAAACTCCCAAATCGATATAGCTTCACACAGCAACTAGAAAAACAAATGGATAAAAACCAAAAATTTATGGCCTGCATGCTTGATATTGACAATTTTAAAACTATCAATGATGTCATGGGATATGACCGCGGAAATGAATTGCTAAAAGCGCTCTCCGATTTGCTTGCTAAAGAACAACGAGATTCAGATTATCTGGCACGACTAACTGGCAACAATTTTGGCATTATTCTCGCAGACATAACAACCAACGAAGACGCCAAGAAAATTATCAAAAAGTATATTGATCTTGTCAAAAAGCCGATAAAAATTGAAGATGACACCGTCAACATTACCGCAAGTATTGGGGCAGTACATTACCCAACAAATGGCAAAACAGCCAAAGACCTCATAAAACATGCTGAAATTGCCATGTATAAAGCCAAGGATAAAGGAAAAAATACTTATGCGTTTTTTAATGAAAAAACCAAAGAACAAATCAAAAGACGTCACACTGTCGAAACTGCATTACGAACAGCGATCGAGAACAATGAGTTTCATTTGCTTTATCAACCGCAAATTAATGCCGCCACCAACAAACTTTTTGGTGTTGAAGCCTTGCTCCGTTGGGAACATGGAAAACTTGCACAAACTGAGCCAGGCGAGTTTATTCCAATTGCTGAAACCTCTGGTTTAATCATTCCTATTGGCAAATGGGTGTTGGAGCAAGTTGCCCGTGACTACCGGACTCTACAGCACGTCGAAACTAATATGAAAATTTCTATTAATGCCTCAATAAAACAACTAGAGCACCCGGATTTTGAGCAAGAATTACTGCGTCTATTCAAAGACAACAACCTAGATCCCGACAATATAACACTTGAAATAACTGAAACCGCATTGATGAAACATCCTGATAAAATAATTGATCTTGCAAAGAGCCTTAACAGGAGCGGTCTATCATTTGCCCTCGATGATTTTGGCACGGGATACTCATCAATGAGCTATCTAAAGGAACTAGCAGTCTCTTATATCAAAATTGCTCAACCCTTTGTCCGTGATGTACACAAAGATCCGGCTGACGCAACCATAGTCAAAGCGATCATTCACCTTGCCAACGCGTTAAAGGCAAAAACCATTGCTGAAGGCGTAGAAACTAAAGAACAGCTGGAGTTTCTCCAAAGCAATCATTGTCATTACATTCAAGGCTACCTCATTGACAAACCCATGTCACTCGACGACCTTGTTAAGAAATATTCTTCTTAAGCCATTTACTGCATCACGTCACGGGTAATGTGACGCCGCGCTGACCTTGGTATTTGCCTTTACGATCTTTATAAGAAGTGCCGCACACCTCATCAGATTCTAAAAACAGCATTTGGGCCACACCCTCATTGGCATGAATTTTGGCAGGTAAATTCGTGGTATTAGAAAATTCTAGCGTCACATGCCCCTCCCACTCAGGTTCAAGCGGCGTGACATTAACAATAATCCCACAGCGCGCATATGTTGATTTACCCAAGCAAATCACCAACACATTTCTGGGGATTTTGAAGTACTCCACTGTGCGAGCCAACGCAAATGAATTGGGCGGAATAATGCAAACATCTGAATGCACATCGATGAAACTATTCGGATCAAATGATTTAGGGTCAACAATAGACGAATTGATGTTAGTAAAAATCTTAAATTCATTCGCGCAACGAACATCATAACCATAGCTGGAGGTTCCATAAGACACGATCCGTTTACCGTGCTCACCGCGCACCTGATTGGGTTCGAACGGATTAATCATATCGTGCTCTTTAGCCATACGACGAATCCAGTGATCAGATTTTATGGTCATCTTATGCTCCTTATTTGCGTGACATATTCAATGCTAATAATGTTAGACCTTGAGCCGATTGTCGATAGGCGATGCCCAATAACCATGGCTTATTTAACATACCAAAACGGTAGACTAAAATATCCGCCAAGCTCGCATTGGCCGCCTTGCCCAACTGCGGTTTTTTTGACACCGCTTTAATAGCACGCTTCAACGCCTTGGTTTGGGCCTCATCGAGATATTGTTGCTGCTGCTGAAATACTTTGGTTTGCCAAACGCTCATCACGCCTCCTCCAATGCAAACTCAATATGTTCGCCTGCCGCACTTTCTTGCTGACCAATCATGATGTCACGAATAAAATTAAAGGATAAGTCTGGATTCTCTTCGGCAAGCTGGCCAATTTTAGCCCAATACTCAACCTGGCCAGCAAAAGAACGGTGCATTGCCTTGGCACGTGCTTTAGCTTGCTGGGCAAGACGATCTGAAATACGAATAGCAGTTGGCATGATGTGTCTCCTTACGTTTTAGCAGCCTCATCCCTGAGAAGGGAGGGAATAAAAACTATAGCAATACTCCATTGCAAAATGCAACAGCTTAGCCTTTGAAGAGATAATCAGGTGCAACAGGCTGTGGCATCAGCTTGATAACTTTCTGAGCTAGTCCGAGGTAACGCGTGGCATATTCACCATCAGGCTGAGCAATGACAATGGGCTGACCATGATCCGCTTGTTCACGAATAGCCAACGCCAGTGGCAATTGTGCCAAGAGTTCAACATTGTGCTGCGCCGCCATATGAACACCGCCGCTTTCACCAAATACATGCGCCTCATGGCCACATTGAGGGCACTGATACACACTCATATTTTCGACCACCCCTAGAATAGGCACCTCAACTTTTTCAAACATGGCAATGGCTTTGCGGGCATCCAACAGCGCGACATCTTGAGGCGTGGTCACCACGATTGCGGCATCAACTGGCACTTTTTGAGCCAATGTCAGCTGCACGTCACCCGTGCCCGGTGGCAAATCAATAATAAGATAATCCATCGGCTGCCAGCTTGTTTGAAAGAGCAATTGCTGCAAGGCCTTGCCCACCATTGGCCCTCGCCACACCATGGCACGACTGCGCTCAATCACATAACCCATCGACATGGTCTGCAGGCCGTGCGCCATCACTGGCTCAAAGCATTTTTGCTCATTGATTTCCGGTTGCTGCCAAGCCCCTAGCATTTGTGGCTGATTAGGGCCATAAATATCCGCATCGAGCAGACCGACAGACTTACCCTGAGCCTTTAGCGCCAGCGCCAAATTGACTGCCGTGGTAGACTTGCCTACGCCACCCTTCCCTGAGGCAATCGCAATGATCTGCTGAATGTTTGGAACGGCTTGTTGTTGGGTTTTATTCATGGCGCCAAGCTTAGCATAAAAAAAGCCCATAAAAATATGGTAGCTACCAATAAAATCAAACCCACCCTCTCGTCAACTTGACTTATGTTCAAAATTTGGCTAGCATGGCCGGAGAATTTAATTAAAATAAAAATAGAAAATTGGAGGCCTATTGGCATGCCAGTCACTATCGACCCAACCCAAGAAGACCAGCGCCGTCTCGTCGACAATCTCATCACGTCTATTGCAACTGGCGAATACCACGAAACATTGCAGCAGCTTAAGCAACCGCTCGAGTTGCTCACCACACCAGGCAGTTATAACATCACCCCACTGCAAGCGCTGCTGTTTACCCCTTACCATCCTGATGATATAAGAAAAGGCGTCCGATTCGATTACGCTGCTGACTGTCAAGCTTATGTAGCGTTTACCGAGAAGCTGCGCGCAACACTTCTGGCTGAAGGATTAGATGAAAAGCGCTTGACAGAATTAGTCTCAAACACAATAGCAAACATTCAAAACGAAGCAGAACCTGAAATCGACAACGACGAAGAGGCTCAACACTGTCCAATCACTAGGAACTACCTAACACCAGACAACACCCTGTATTTAGTCAATGTTAAATTTAAAACTGTCTGTAAAATATCTGCCGATGGCTTTTATAGTCACTGTCAAGCCACGCAGGCAGACATACCAACCCTCTCTCCACCAGATAACAGCCTTGATTACATTGTCAATCACCATACACTACCTGGAAATCTCCAAGCCAAGTTAGGCGGGTTGAGTGATCACGTCGCGCTATTTACTTCTCTACAAGGGGAGAACTTTGCGATCCATCGCATGAGTTATCACAGATATTGTAATGCCCATATCCCTAAACTAAAACTTTTTCTCGGGCTCAAAGACAGAAAACCGAGCATACTGCACGTTTATGAGCTCACACAAGATCCAACAGTATTGATCGAATACATTGAACATTTAATCGATGATCGCTCCATCACCCAACCACACGGGCATGCGCTTGCAACGCAAGCTGGTGAGCTTGCTGCTTTATTTCGCCTACACCCAGACTTACTTAATAACCCACAATTGCTAGCGGCAATGAACAAACTACCTGACAAAAACGCAGGTGAATATGAAAACTGCTGTGCTTGGTATTACATGGCAAAGAGCGGCATAACCGCTGCTACCAATGTTATGATAACCATCAGCGAAAATCCGCACTTGTTAGACACCCCGGGATTTATCAAAGCGATGAGTGCGATGCGCAATGCTGAGGCACAAGCGAATGCCAACGTCTCAACGTGGGCTGCTCTTATTTTTAGAGCTAAGTCCGGCAACTATGACCGTTTGTTAGATTTTATTGTTAAACACGCCGATAAACTGCTGGACAACCCCGCATTCATGAACGCTATGTCCGCTAAACGGACCGCAAGGGCGGGCGAATTTGAAAACATAACTCTTTGGGCCGCGCTTCTTTTCAGCAAAACTAATAATACTACAGCTCGCTTCTTAACATTTATCGAGACCCATGCAGAAAAACTACTGGCCAACCCCGCTTTCATAGAGGCCATGTCTGCCAAACACACTGATAAGGCGGGCCTAAGAGAAAACCTGTCTGGTTGGACCCTGCTTGCCCAGGGCGAGCCTGAAACGAAAGCTCGCTTCTTAACATTTATCGAGACCCATGCAGGAAAACTACTAAATAACGACGCATTCATGGACGCCATGTCCGCCAAACGCACTGAGATGGCGGAAGAAAATGAAAACGTATCCGCTTGGATGGTGTTGGCACAGGGCGGTCCCGAAACGCAAGATCGCCTCTTAACATTTATCGAAACCCATGCAGAAATACTACTGGCCAACCCCGCATTCATGGACGCCATGGCCGCCAAACGCACTGAGATGGCGCAAGAAGATGAAAACGTATCCGCTTGGATGCTGTTGGCACAGGGCGGGCCCGAAACGAAAAATCGCTTGTTAACATTGATCGAGACCCATGCAGAAATACTACTGAATAACCCCGCATTCATGGACGCCATGGCCGCCGAGCTAACTTATGAGGCGGGAAAAGATAATGGTGTATCCGCTTGGATGCTACTTGCCCAAGGCGGTCCCGAAACGCAAGATCGCTTGTTAACATTGATCGAGACCCATGCAGGAAAACTACTAAATAACGACGCATTCATGGACGCCATGGCCGCCACACTAACTGATAAGGCAGGCCCAAATGAAAACGTATCTGCTTGGATGCTACTGGCGCAAGGCGGTCCCGAGGCGAAAGATCGCTTGTTAACATTGATCGAGACCTATGGAGAAGAACTACTAGATCATTTCGCATTCCTTGAGGCCATGTCCGCCAAGCTTACTGATGAGGCGGGTCCAAATGAAAACGCATCCGTTTGGACGCTACTTGCCCAAGGCAGACCCGATACGCAAGCTCGCTTAGTAGCTTTTATCAAAACCCATGCAAAAAGACTGATACTACTTGCCCAGGGTGAGCCCGAAGCGAAGGCTTACTTAGCAGCTTTTATCGAGCCCCATGCAGAAATACTTCTGGCCGACCCCGCATTCATAGATGCCATGTCCGCCAAACGCACTGATGAGGCGGGAGAAGATGAAAACGTATCCGCTTGGATGCTACTGGCCGATGGCGAGACCGGTACGAAAAATCGCTTGTTAACATTGATCGAGACCCATGCAGAAATGCTACTGGCCAACCCCGCATTCATGGACGCCATGTCCGCCAAACGCACTGAGATGGCGGGAGAAGATGAAAACGTATCCGCTTGGATGCTGCTGGCCGATGCTTTGTTGCCCGATAGTAAAGATCGCTTGTTAACATTGGTCGAGAAACATGCAGAAATACTACTGAATAACGACGCATTCATGGACGCCATGTCCGCCAAACGCACTCATCGGGCGGGAAAAAATGAAAATATGTCGGCTTGGGCTCTACTTGCCAAATGCGGGAAGCCCGAAGTGAAAGCTCACCTAGCAGCTTTTATCAAGACCCATGCAGAAAAACTACTATTTAACCGTGGCTTCTATCTAGCCATGTGCGCCAAACGCACTCATCAGGCGAGAATCGATGAAAACCTGTCTGCTTGGGCTTTACTTGCCCAGGGTAATCCCAGCGCTCAAGCCGAATTATTAGATCTTATCGACACCTATTCAGATGAACTACTGTTGAACCCTGAATTCTTTGAGGCCATGTCCGCCAAACGCACTCATCGGGCGAGAAAAAATGAAAACATGTCGGCCTGGGCCACGCTTGCCTTTGGAGGACTCGATACTCAAGCCCGCTTGTTAGATTTTATCTGGTATCACGCCGCCAAAACATTACTGGCCAATCCATTTATGCACCTATTCATAGACGCCATGTCTGCCAAGCGCACTCATCAGGCGGGAATCTATGAAAACATGTCTGCTTGGACCGCGCTTGCTTTTGGAGAGCTCAAAACGAGAGCTAACTTTGTAGCCTTTATCGAGGCCTATGCAGAAATACTACTGGATAACCCCGCGTTCATGGACGCCATGTCCGCCAAACGCACTGATAAGGCAGGTCCAGATGAAAACGTATCCGCTTGGGCCGCGCTTAGCTTCTCAGAGCCCGATACTCGAGCCAACTTATTAGCGCTTATCGAGACCCATGCTGACAAGCTATTAGCAAACCCTGCATTCCTTGAGGCCATGGCCGCCAAACGCACTGATAAGGCGGGAAAAAATGAGAACATTTCTGCTTGGGCCGCGCTCGCCTACGGAGGGCCTGATGCTCGAGCTCGCTTAGCAGCTTTTATCAATATCCATGCAGAAAAACTACTGACCAACCCTGCATTCCTTGAGGCCATGTCCGCCAAACGCACTGATAAGGCGGGAAAAAATGAGAACATGTCTGCTTGGTCCGCGCTCGCCGCGGGCGGGCCGAATACTCGAGCCAACTTATTAGCGCTTATCAACACCCATGCCGATAAACTGCTGGCCAACCCCGCCTTCATGGACGCCATGTCCGCCAAACTAACTGATAAGGCAGGTTCAAATGAAAACTTATCCGCTTGGGCCGCGCTTAGCTTCTCAGAGCCCGATACTCGAGCCAACTTATTGGCGCTTATCAACACCCATGCAGAAAAACTACTGGCCAACCCTGCATTCCTTGAGGCCATGTCTGCCAAATGCACTCATCAGGCGGGAATCTATGAAAACATGTCTGCTTGGTCCGCGCTTGCCTACTCAGGGCCCGATGCTCAAGCTCGCTTAATAGCTTTTATCGAG
>PANR01000034.1 GCA_002707695.1 Legionellaceae bacterium | reverse complement strand
TCAAAAGCACAAGGTGATATCGCTAAAGCCATTGAGCAATACATCGAGCTTAAGGCGTTGTTAGAAAAACGGCTAGCGGCGGAGCGTGCAACTAAAGCGGCCGATGAATCGGATGCCATGGAAGAGAGCTTTGTTTGTGTCTGTCGAGATTATGAATATCGTATTGCGATGTGCGACAACATGATTGCCGAACTAACTTCACCTGCTTCATCCGATGTCTCAGAAGAAGAGCCTAGCGCAGGCGAAGGTCCAAGCGCACCTTTGCTCGTTAAAAAATGTAGTTAAGCTGAAAAAAATCACTTTGAGTTTTTATTTGCCCTTTTTCAATCCCGTCCTATACTTCATGTAGAATCATATACGGAGGAGCTCAAGGATGAGATATCGACGTCGACGAGGTAGACAAAAAACCGATGCTATGGCGCTGGAAGGTTTATCTGCTGAACTGAGAAGTTTTCTGGCCTTAGGTAATCTATGTGCAGCAGCAGCGGTGATTTCTGGCGTTAAGCAAGAGCGGGTGTTGTGGTTAGATGAAGCATTAGCGCAAATGGCAGCGTTGCATCAGTGTGAATTATCTGCAGCGGAAGCGATGGTAACGTTGCTGCCATTGCTACAGCAACAGCTTAACAACGATATTAGTGAGCAAGTGTTACCAATCTTTGAAGCAGTGAAATTACCCATTTTTCAACAAACTATATTGTGGCATAGTCTTGGTAATTTTTTATTGTCGCAGCACCAGGAACAGCTGGCGGGTCATTATTTTTTAAAAGCACAAAAACAATTGAGTAAGCGTGGAAAATTACGACAAGCTATTGCCGATCGTGCGCCTAAAGGTAAAGCGTACTTTGATTGGCAGAGTGTGACAGATGAAGGTAAAACATTGTCGTTGGATCGTGCTCGAAGCTATCGAGCAGTTGCCGATTATTATTTGGATACCACAAAGCAGTTAGACGCGGTTGGCTACGTTGATCAGTTATCCGATTTTTCTCGACAGTTGGCTCAAAAGCTTTAAATGCTACAGCATGCCAATTGAAAGGTGATTGTTTCATTGCTTTGCAGTGGGGGATCGAAAGTATTAGCCTGCAAAAATCGTACGCTCATGCGATGCCGTCCGGCACTAATTTCAGGGTAAAATTCATCATTTTTTTTCAGCATGATTCGAATTAATTGACACGGCGTGTCGGTATTAAGTGCTTGATGATAAAAACCGTGCTCAGCTTGGCATTCATGCATATCAGTGCAGTCTCTCACGATTTTTAACAACAACGTAATGGCAGAACGTATTTGCGCAAGATGGTCTAGCCAACCGTGCAAATCTTTTTCGCGTGCTTGTTCAGGTTGGTGTAGCCAATACACATACAGCGGTGAGTCAATGTGGCAATCACCTGGATAATTAAAATGCTGACGCACGCTTGCTATAAACGGTTCTGTTCGCAAGCTGTTGGCAATTTTCATTTGAGAGCTCAAGAAGTGCTCTTTATAGCGCTTGATTTGTCGCAAAGTTGATTCCAAAGCAGATTGGTCAACATTGTACGCTCGCATCCATTGCGAAAAAGTAGTGTAGTGACGATGAAATTCTTTGGTGATGCGAGATTTTAAATCGGGGCGATCAAGCAGATCAAGAATATCGATAATGGTTTTGACAATGAGCTCAGCGCCATCATCAATACTTAGTTTTTCCAGGCAATGATCAATGCGGTTAAATAAATATTCGATGCGCAGACAGCTTCGCATCAACTCATTGACAGGTTGTTCATAAATAATAAGCGATTTGTCGGCTTCATGCGATTCAGCATCCGTCTCAGCAAGTTGTTCAGCATCAATTTCACTCATATGCTTATATCTTAGCATTATTGCTTGCTGCTTGCCAACTTCAGGTATTTTTGGTGTAGTGAGTTAACTTGGGCTTCAAGCTGTTCTGGGCTGCCAGTATTGTTGATTATATCATCCGCAGTTGCCAGGCGCTGCGATCGGCTCGCCTGTTGGCTGATAATCTTGTCTATCGTGTTTAAAGGGAGCTTGTCGCGTTGATGCGCGCGCTCTCGCTGCTGTGCTTCGTCACAGTCTATGACCAGCACACGGTCGATAAACGTGTAGCCAGAGCTTTCAGTGAGTAGCGGTATAACAAGCAAGCTATAGGGAGTTTGTGATTGAGAAGTTTGTTGAGCGATAATTTCACGAATAATCGGGTGTAAAATAGACTCGAGCAAAATCTTTTGCTCTTTTTGGTTAAATACAATTGTGCGTAATGCTGCTCGGTCGATATTGCCATCCTTGTCTAGAATGGTTGGGCCAAATTGATCAACAACAGCATGATAGGCCGGCCCATTTTGTTTGACGATGTCATGCGCGACTTTATCCGCATCAATCACGGTGACACCTAGTTTTTCAAAATAAGAGGCGGCAAGTGATTTTCCGCTTCCAATGCCACCGGTTAAAGCAACGGTAAATGTCGTCATAATACATGGCCCATTTGAAACATCGGTAAATACATCGACAGCATTAAACCGCCGACAATCAATCCTAATACTAGCATGATCAATGGTTCAAGTAGAATGTGATAACGCGATAAATAAGAGTTAAGTTGCTGTTCATAGTGCTCGTTCAGCTGTTTGAACATATTTGCAAGTTGACCGCTTTTCTCGCCATGTTCAACAAGCTCAATAAAATACATCGGCAGGGCCGGAGAGGCTTTAAAGCTATCAGCAAGTTTTTCACCGGCAGTTAGTCGCTGTAGACTCTGATTGAGCTGGGTTTTTAGTGAATGCAGGGTGAGAAGCTCAATAGATTGCTTGAATGCTGTGACAATTGGCATGCCTGCATCAACGGTTATTTTTAAAACAATAGAGAGTCGCGCTAGTTCAGCGCTCATCACAATGGGTTTGGTCAATGGTAGTTTGCTCATCAGGTTGAGCAATTGTTTTTTGATGGTGGTTCGTAACTTTTTGCTGTTAACCAGCGTCAAAAAAATTATGATACAAACAAACATTAGCGGAAATAAAAAATAATGCAGATTATTGGATATCGATATAATTATTTTTGTTGGCAAAGGGAGCGGAACGTTTTGTTCCAAAAATAAAGCTGAAAATTGTGGTACAACTAATTTTAGTAATAACATGCTAACCAAGCAAGCAAATAAGCTAACAATAGCAGGATAAAACAATGCACGTTTAGTCTGGCGAATTAATTGTTCGTGAGATGATTGAATGTTAACTGCATAATCGAGCATTAATTCAAGCTTTCCTGTTAATTCGCCCATGCTAATGAGTTGGCAGCTGATTTCATCAGCAATATTTTCAAATGCTTGAGAAAGCTTTTCTCCACGATTTAATTTTTCATGAACTTTTTTTGCATTGATTTTTAGTCGTTTATTCGTAGTATTGCTCACGATGTTGATTGCATCAAAAATAGGTAGTCCACTTTTCAATAAGGAGGAAATCTGTTTTAGCAAATTAATAAAATCCGATTGTTTGTTAGTGTGGCTAAGCTGTAAAAATTTATATTTTCGTTTAATCGTGAGGATCTTAATATGCTGTTGGTTCAGCATGGCTTTGGCATAATGAATATTCACGGCTTTTAATTCGCCTTTAATCATTTCATCATTCGATGTGCCTGTCCAGCGATATGTTTTCATTTTATTTTGACACAATTTTTATTATCCCAATACTCTATCCACTTCAGCTTGCGTGGTTAAATTATTTTTCAGTGCAAAATTAGCCGATTGTTTTAGCGAACAAAAGTTAAGTTTATTAAGCATGGATACGATTGATTTTTGATGGAGAATAGCGTTCGAAATAGTCTCGTCGATAGCAAGGAGCTCATGAATCGCAAATCGTCCTTGATACCCATTGTCTTTTTTGTGTCGTAACAATCGCTGTGCGGTAATCAAGCTGATTTGACTGGCAATTTCATAAGGTGGAACGCCAAAACTGCGTAATCGATTAATCGCATCTATCGCGCTGTTGGCGTGTAGCGTTGCTAACACTAAATGACCTGTCTGTGAAGCACGCATTGCAATTTTCGCGGTTTCAGCATCTCTAATCTCACCAATCATAATGATGTCAGGATCCTGACGTAAAAAAGCTCTAAGCACTTTGGGAAAGTTTAACGCGACTTGCGAGTTAATATTCACTTGATTGACACCTTTGAGTCGGATTTCAACAGGGTCTTCAACAGTGCATATGTTGCGTTGTTCTGTCGACAAATGTTGAATGGCGGCATAAAGAGTGACGGTTTTTCCACTACCCGTTGGGCCGGTAACGAGCACTAATCCTTGAGGCTTTTCAACGGCTTGTATAAATAATTGTTCTTGCTTAGCTGTCATGCCTAGTTCACCAACATTCCATGTTTTTTCTCGTGGAAGCAGTCGAAGCACAATTTTTTCACCGTAAATGCCCGGACAAGTACTGACGCGCGCATGAGTCGATCCAAGTTGACAATAACCATCTTGGGGTAATCGAGTGTTGGCAATGTCAAGTTGGCTCATAATTTTGATACGTGTTTTTAATCGCTCGGTAATGTGTGATGGTGGTGAGCTTATTTGTGCTAACATGCCGTCAATTCGATATCGAATGCGGTGTTGATTGTCATACGTTTCAATATGAATATCAGTTGCATTTTTTTCAATGGCTTCTTGAAAAATAGCGTTGAGCAGTTGAATCAACGGCTCATCATTTTCGGCATGCTTGTCACCGCCATTTTTGTCCGCCGGTTTTTGAATATTATGTTCATGCTGAGTTTGCTCCATTTTTTTAAGTCGTTTTTTAATGATGAAATAGTCGCCTACATATGTTTTTATCGGTTTTTCAGATAGAAATTGTAACTCTGATATTCCCTCTACATTTGCAGGATCAGCAAGTGCGACATGAAGATAAGCGTCATTTTTGAATGGCACAGCCATGATTTTTTTTAATAGCTTAAGTGGTAAATCGCAGGCTATAAGCTCAATGGTATCAAGGTTGATTAATTTCTTTTGATAGTGAGCCGCGACCACATCCGCAAGCACTTGGCTAGGTACGAGCTCTTTTTCAGCTAAATAAGCGATGATGCCAGCGTCAGCATCTTGTACCACAGTTTGCCATTGTTTTGTGTTTAACCATCCTTGTTCGAGTAACGCATGGCTTAATGTTTGCATACGTTTGCTTCCAGGCAAGTACCGCTTACCGTCCACCGCGTGCCATCATTGCTGGGTGTTAGCACATAGGTGTAACCGCCAGCACGTTTGCCGGCTTTGGCGGTGATTGTGCCATTTTTGACATGAATGCTCGCTAGGTTGTGCGTTGCCATGGGTGAATTTGGTACGCCATTGTCCCCGTTGTTGAGCTCTTTTTTTGTTAACCCATCTTGCAATCCTATAGAAACGGCTGTTTTAAAAGGCGCGGTGGCCATGATTACTTCGCTAAAGCGAGCTTGTTTTAGATAGTGTTGATAAGAGGGTATTCCGATACCAGCCAAGATGCTGATGATGGCGATGACAATTAACAATTCTACCAAGGTAAAGGCATACGTAATGCTGCGCATAATATTCTCCAAAAAATTAGGTACAGAAGTGCTGAAATGAAAAAAGGGATTTGCGAAAAGAGTTTGCATCCTAACAAAAAAGCGCAGATTTGCAAACCCGAACAAGAGGTTATTTTTTGACCCACCAGAAATGCTAATCACTATCAACTTATCGATTTTTTGCGCACTTTTATGCTAGACTGGGCCTTAATGAATCAAATATTAGGTTGTCATTATGCTAAAGAAAATTGCTCATAGCGTTCTAATGGCTGCATGTCTTGTAATGCCATGTTTCGCAGCTCAAGGTCAGCATGCAGTCGCTTCACCAAAAGTAGTGTCACAGGGTCAAACGTGGAATTTACAAGATGTCGATATTGCGACAGTTGTCAATGAAGTGTCTCGTGAAACAGGTAAAAATTTTATTATTGATCCGCGTGTAAGCGGCAAGATCACCATTGTTTCTAGCAAGCCCATGAATGCAGGCGAACTGTATCAGGTGTTTACCGACGCGCTTGCTGTACAAGGTTATTCGATTGTGAGTGTTGGCCCAAAAACCGATAAAATTGTACCTAGTCAATTCGCACAGACGACGCTTATCAATGCTGCTCAGCGCATGGCGCAGGGTGAGCAGATCGTTGTTAACGTTGTGCCAGTACAAAACATATCGGCTGAGCAGTTAGTACCGATTTTGCGCCCCTTGCTTCCATCATGGGCAATGGTGTCTGCCTATGTCCCAACGAATGTTATTATTTTGTCAGGAAGCGCAAATGACGTTTCACACGTTGCGCAGATCGTTCGTAAAATCGATGTGACTAATCATAGTAAATACGAAGTCGTACCGCTTCATTACGCAACAGCCAAAGATGTTGCCAACACATTAAATTCGTTATTATCAGCGACGCGCGAAACAGGCGCGCCTCAACTCATTTCTATTGCGCCAGATACTCGCACCAACAGCATTATTTTGAGTGGAGATGAAATACAGCGCATACGCATGCGTATTTTAATTGATGCTTTAGACGCTCAACCTAAAGGCAGTCAAGCGAATGATGTTAACATTGTGCACTTGCATTATCTCAATGCATTAAAGTTCGCGCCGGTATTATCCAATGTGGCAGAAGCGAGTATGGCACTGGCTGCAGGCAAACCAATTCCAACCAGTGGCGCAAATGCGCCGAGCGCTTCAACGGCCATGCAGGCCATTAATGAAAGTAAAACAGGGCAATCGACTGATGCCACAGCGAGTGCTAACACTGATTCTGCAGTGTCAAATACTTCAAGTTCGGATGATAACAGTGCGGCATATGCATCGCCTATGATTCAGCCAGAAGTAAACTCAAACTCGCTTATTATCACGGCGCCACCGGCATTATTGCATACCTTAAAAACGATTATTACCCAGCTTGATGTGCGCCCGAGTCAAGTGTTGGTTGAAGCGGCTATTGTGGAATTAAGCGCGGAAGATTTGCAGCGTTTAGGCGTGCAATTTGGTTCGGTACCTTCTCAGGTATCAAGCGAAGGTGCAACGGCTTCATTCCAAAATTTTGTTGGCATTATTCAAAATGGTTCTTGGAAGTGGGTGATAAGTGCGCTGCAAAACGATACCAATGCTAATATTTTATCGACACCTTCGGTAATGGCGCTTAATAATCATCAAGCAATGATTTCTGTCGGTAAACAACAAGGCGTGACCAGTGGGTCTTATGTCACAAGTGGTAGTGGTAGCTCAAGCAATCCGTTTCAGACAACACAGCGTACGAATTTTGATTTATCGTTGACAGTCACGCCTCAAGTGACGGATCAATTAATTCAGATGGCTATCGATCAGCAGGATAATCGCATTATTCCCGATGAAAATGATGCAGGCAAATCAAAAGATGGTGAATCTGACGCTAACCCGACCACCAATCACACTGAAATTAAAACCAGTGTGTTAGTCAATAACGGTGACATTTTAGTGTTAGGTGGTTTAATTGATGATGATGACAACATGGGCGTTGAAAAAATACCGTTACTGGGTGATATTCCTTTGCTGGGCCATATTTTTTCTTATCGGACAAAAGATCACAACAAGAAAAATTTAATGATGTTTTTGCATCCAGTGATCATCAATGCTGAAGGCACAGCCAATCAAGTAACTGGTTCACGATATCGTTACGTACGCGATTTGCAGCTTGCATGGCAGCAGGAAAATGGGCGCGGAACACCGCTGCCTGCTTGGAACACGCCGGTTCAATTACCAAAACCTTTTGGTGATGCTCATGGACAGCAATAAGCCTATCAGCTTTGCTTATGCCAACCGTCATGGTGTTTTGCTGGCAAATGAGGATAATCGTGACTGTTTGTTTTGTCGTCGTCAGGTCCCTCTACAAACGCTGGTCGAAATTAGGCGGATGGTTAACTATCCGTTAACATTGAAATATCTTGATGACGGTGAGTTTTTTGAGCGATTGAGTGAGGCGTACCAACACGAGCAAGATTTTACTCAACAAGACTTTAGCGGCGAATTGGATCTTGAAGATTTGCTCCAGGAGTTGCCCAAAGAAAAAGATTTATTGGAAATGCAAGATGATGCGCCTGTTATTCGGCTTCTTAATGCCTTGCTTGCGCAGGCAGTCAAATGTGATGCATCCGACATTCATATAGAAGCTTTTGATCAGCGTTTGCTTATACGTTTTCGTATCGATGGTATTTTGCAAGAAATCACAGCATTGCCTTCAGCATTAGCCTCCTTGCTTGTATCGCGCGTTAAAGTGATGGCAAAGCTCGATATTGCGGAAAAGCGTTTGCCACAAGATGGCCGTATAAGTATTCGTTTGGGTGGCCGTCCTATTGATGTTCGCGTCTCAACCTTGCCGTCAAGTCATGGTGAGCGCGTTGTGTTGCGTATTTTAGATCAGCAATCCTCACGCTTAAACCTAACAGAGTTAGGGATGCCTACATCAGTTTATGAGGCGGTTGATCGCATTATTCATCAACCACACGGTATTTTTTTGGTGACAGGCCCTACAGGTTCAGGTAAAACAACGACGCTTTATGCAGCGTTGAGCATGTTAAATAAAACAGAGCGTAATGTGCTGACCATTGAAGACCCAGTGGAATACGATTTGCCTGGCATAGGTCAAACGCAGGTGAATACAAAGGTGGATATGACATTTGCTCGTGGTTTGCGAGCCATATTGCGCCAAGATCCCGATGTTGTGATGGTCGGTGAGATACGTGATCAGGAAACAGCAAATATCGCTATTCAAGCGAGTTTAACAGGCCACTTGGTAATGTCGACATTGCATACAAACACTGCGGTTGGTGCATTAACAAGACTGCGTGATATGACAATTCAACCATTTCTATTGGCGTCGAGCTTATTGGGTATTTTAGCGCAGCGTTTGATACGATTGTTGTGTCCTCATTGTAAACAAGCAGTGATGGCTACCGAAAAAGATTGCCAATTGTTGGGTGTCGAATCAGCAACCATTTATGAGCCCAGTGGTTGTGACCAATGTCGCCGTACGGGGTATATCGGTCGCACAGGTATTTACGAGCTTATTATTATTGATGATGCGCTGCGAAAAATGATTCACAATGATGCTGGCGAACAGGCCATCAAAGCGTATGCGCACCAACATGTTAAGTGTATTCGGACAAATGGTATTGAGCATGTTTTAGATGGAAAAACATCGCTGTCTGAAGTGTTGCGCGTAACGAGCAGTCGGGAGAATCCGTGACCGCATTTAATTACACAGCGATTAATAAGCAAGGCAAGACTGTTAAAGGGGTTATAGAAGGTGAGAGTGCTCGTCAAGCTCGTGAGTTGTTGCGCGAACAAGGGTTGATGCCAACAGCAGTTGTCTCTGTATTAAATAAAAATCAAAAACCAAAGAAAACCCAGATGCTTCACCAGCCATTATGGCGCCGAAAGCGATTAAATGTCACTGAAATAGCGCTGCTTACGCGACAGCTCTCTACGCTGATTGGCGCGGGTACGCCAGTTGAGCAGTCGTTAAAAATTATTGCTGAGCAAAGTGAAAAAACAAAAATGCGTGGAATTATTCTGAGCATTCGTGCCAAAGTAGCTGAAGGTTTTACCTTGGCGCAGGCATTGGCACAATTTCCCGACAGCTTTAATCAATTTTACACAAACAGTGTATTAGCAGGCGAAAAGTCTGGGCACCTGTCAACGGTGTTAGAACACTTAGCAGATTATGTCGAACAGCAAAGTTCTATACGACGCAAAATTCAGCAAGCATTGATTTATCCGATTATCATGACGGTCATGGCGGTGGCTATTGTTATTTTTCTATTAATTTATGTTGTCCCGCAGATTATTAATGTCTTTCAGGATACCCATCAATCTTTACCGTTTGCCACGCAAATATTATTGATGCTTAGTGCGTTTCTGCGAAACTTTGGTGTTTATCTATTGGCGCTGCTTGTGATAGCGGGCGTTGTGTTTGCGCGCGCGTTAAAAACCAAAATATTTCGCTATCAGTATGATCAATTTATTTTACGCCTTCCTATTATTGGCAAAATGAGCCGGACTGTGAATACCGCGCGCTACGCACACACGCTATCAGTGTTAACGTTGGCAGGCGTGCCCGCACTAGAAGCGATGCGTTATGCGGCAACCGTGGTTTCGAATCTATCGTTATTAGATAAACTCAAAAAGGCAGCTGAGCGCGTGAGAGAAGGCGCGGCTATTCATTTTGCATTAAAGCAGATAGGGTGTTTTCCGCCTATGAGTATTTATTTGATCGCCAGTGGTGAAGCGAGTAGTCGTTTAGCCAATATGCTCAAGCGTGTGGCAGATAATCAGGATCAAGCAGTTCGAGGCATGATTGATGTGAGTTTACGCTTGTTTGAGCCCGCATTAATTATTATTATGGGTGCTGTTGTTTTATTTATAGTATTGGCTGTTATGTTGCCTATTTTTTCAATGGATCAATTTGCAGCCGCGTAGGAGGGCATGTGAAACTGTTAACAAAAATGCAGCGTGGGTTTACCTTAATTGAGGTGTTGGTTGTCGTTGTAATCTTGGCGATTTTAGCGGCGTTGGTAGTACCAAAAATCATGAATTTACCTGATCACGCAAAAATCGTGCGTGCAGAGCAAGATGTGTTGTCCATACAAAATGCGATGGACATGTATAAGCTCGATAATAATTTTTATCCTTCTACGGTTCAAGGCATTAAAGCTTTGGTGGTTCAACCGACGACGCCGCCTGTTCCACAAAATTGGCAAGGGTATTTGAAAAAAATGCCTATAGACCCATGGGGCCATACTTATCAATACAGTAATGATAATGGCAGTATTAAAATTTTTAGTTTTGGGCCAACGGGACATTCGGGTGGAACGGGGAAAAATGCTGAGATTGGGAATTGGCAGTTGAATGAATAAGTTGAGCTGGGAGGCTGAAGGTATTTTCCTTCTAAACACGCTCAAGCCGTCCATGGGCGCTCTGAATTGGCCATCCCTGGCCAATTAAGGTTTATCCGGAAAATACCTTCAGCCTCCCAGCTAACATAAGGTGAGTGTCACGTGGGTAATGTTTCAAACTCAAAGGTATATTCTCGTGCATTTACGCTGATCGAAATTCTTGTGGCGCTGGTTATTGTGGCGATTGTCATGGCGGTGGCTGTGTTGAGCATGGATGTGGTTGGTCGCAAGGAGAAGGCAAAATTTGCCGCCGATCGTTTGGTTGAGGTGATTACCTATGCTACTCAGCAATCGTTGTTGCAGTTAAATCCAATTAGCTTACGCGTTTCACCTCGCTATTATGCGTTTTATGAATATTGCCATGATGCTTGGCAAGCTATGCCCCAAGCGATTTTTGCGCAACGGCATTTGCCTTATGGGATTACTGCACAGCTGCATTTGGCGGGCAGTCCAAGCGCCTCTCAGGCGGGCCAAGTTGTGTTCTCACAAACAGGGGATGTTGTCCCTTTTGTTGTTGATCTAAAAAGTGGTCATCATGTTATTTATAAAGTCACAGTGGGTGCAAGTGGGGTTGCTCATGCACAAGCAGAGTAGTGCGTTCACATTAATTGAAGTGCTTGTGGCGCTTGTTATTTTGGCGATTGCTTTATTAGCCGGTGTCAAAGCGATAGGCAGCAGTGCGCGCAGTGAACATGCTGTGCAACAGCGCAGCACCGCAATGTGGGTGGCAGATCAGCTTGTTGCTGAAGTCCAGCTTAATTTGTTAGATATATCTGCTAATAGTTTTCAGCAAGGCAGCATTCAAATGTTGGGTGAGAGCTGGCCCTGGCAAGTTAGGGTGACACAAGCTAATGTAAATGGTAAACAAATTAATATTAGCGTGAGTGATCCTGCTAATCATCGGGCGTTAGCAACTTTAACGACTTTTGTGAGTGCGTTAGAGGGTCGTCGATGAATCAACGAATTAACAAGCAACGTGGTTTTACGTTGGTAGAAATATTGATCGCATTGCTTATCTTCTCCATTCTTGCTGTCATTGTTGCTATCGGATTGCATAGTGCTTTAACAACTTATCAAAGGGTGAAGGTAAAGAGCGCACGGTTTTCTGAGTTACAAATCGCGCTTGCCGTGATGGAGCGAGATATTACACAGTCTGTCCCTCGTCCGATTATCACGCATAACAATCAAACAGTTGCTGCGTTACATGGTGAGTCAACTGGTTTTGGCTTAACACGTGGTGGATATGTGAATCCGGGTGCTGTTGAAAGACGTAGCACACTACAGCGAGTCTCGTACCGATATGAGCATGATAGCCTTGTTCGTTTAACGTGGCCTGTGCTTGATCAGGTGAAAAAAACTCGCCCATTCCCACGTGTTTTGCTCACCGGTGTTGATCAACTGCATTTTAAATATATTGATGAAAATAATGCACGTCGGCAATACTGGCCAATTATAGCCAGCGAATTAACTAGTTTGCCTCGCGCGGTTGAGATCACTATGCACGTTGAGGGTTTGGGCGCTATCAGCCGATTATTTGTCGTGCCAGGAGGGGTGTCGCTTGCACAACGCTAAAAACAAGCAGCAAGGCGCAGCGCTTCTAATGGCGTTGTTAATCGTCGCTGTTGTTGCCATTATCGCGTCAGCAGCCTTGTCAGAAGAGCATTTTATTATTAATCGCAGCATAAGTTTGAATGAAGACGCTCAAATGCAAGCAGCGGCATATTCTGCTCGAATATGGGCAGAGGAGCAGTTGAGACAATCCGAGTATAAGCAACAATGGCCATTAACGATGAATACTTTTCGTGTTAACGGCACGGCGGTCAATGCAATATTAGTTGATTTGCAAGGCCGGTTTAATGTTAACAATATGGCATCGGGTGATAGTTCAGGTAGTTTTCAACAATTACTTGAAGCAATTAATGCTAAGATACATCCACCGTTAGCGCGTGATCTTGGTCGTGCGGTGTCAGCATGGTTTTTACCGCTGAGTAATCCAGCGTCACTGGATAGTGTTTATGCGCAAATGAATCCACCATATCGATCAGGTCATCAAATGATGGTTAGCATAAGTGAATTACGATTAGTATCGGGTTTTGATGAAAAGCATTATCAAGTTATCGCGCCTTATTTGGCTGCCCTGCCAGATAATCATACACCGATTAACGTTAATACCGCGAGCATTCCTGTGTTAATGAGTGCGGTAAGCGGCATGAGCCAGCTTGCTGCGCAAGAGATTGTGCAGCAAAGATCAATAAAACCGTTCACTTCAATCTCTGACTTTAAACAATTTCCCATCGTTAAAAATTTGTCTATTGAAGCACCACTTACCGTGCAAAGCACGTATTTCTTATTAACCACGCGTATCAGTTTAGGGGGGCAAGCGCTTTGTTTGGAGACGTTGTTGCAGCGAGAGTCGAGTCATGATAGCGTGGTGATTAAGCCTTTATGGCAAGTGAGGAGTTTGGGGTGATATCAGAAACATTGCTCATTCGATTGCTCGATAACCAGCAGGTTGAATGGGTGTTTTGCACAAAACAAGGGAAATTACTTTCTTCGCCGAATCGTGGCACCTTAGGTGATATACCGTCAGATCAGGCAACCAACAGTCATATTGTTGTGTTGTTGCCAAGCTTGCAAATTAGTTTGCATGCATTAAGGCTGCCATCGAACAATCGTAAGCAACAAATTCAGGCAATACCGTTCGCCTTAGAAAATGATCTCATTGGTGATGTTGAGCATTATTTTTTTGCGATTGCTTACAAGCGAAATGAAGACGGCTTGTTGCCTATCGCTGTTGTGCAGCGTGAATATTTTCAGGCTTGCTTGGCTGAATTAAAGCAGGCTGGATTGTCGCCTGATGTCATTTTGCCTGACGTGTTGGCGTTAACATTTGAGAAAAATAGTTATTCTGTTTTTGTTGAAAATAATATTGCCTTGGTTCGAACAGGTGAACTGTCAGGCTTTGCAGTTGATTCTGCTAATCTTGAAGCGATTCTTGCAGAGCATGGTAGTAAGCATCAAATCAATAAGGTTGAAAAAAACCAATCTGCTAATGATTTTTATGTGCTTGAACAAGCTGCGCAGCATTGCTTGTCCAAGCCGCCCATCAATTTATTGCAAGGCGAATTTCGTGTTAAAAAATCAAATGGCAAATCGCCGTGGTACATGTCTATCAAGACCAGCATGATCTTGCTTGCTGTGTTGATCTTAGTTTGTCTTTTATCTAAGGGCGCACGCTACGCTTCGTTAGCCAGTATTGTGCATGCCCAGCATCGTGAAATCACACAGCTATATCGCAATACGTTTCCTAGAGTTTCCCTGCCGGTAGATCCTAAAGCTGCGATGAGTGAGCGTTTAGCACAATTGAGAACAGGTGCTGGCGGTGATTCGGCGCTTGAAATGTTGGCTAAGCTGGGCGATGTGATGCAGGCTTATCCGAGTTTGACGGTTAAGTCGATAAAATATGATGACCAAGTGCTTACAGTTGTATTGCCCCTAGTGAATTTACAATGGCAGCGTAAATTAGTGAGTCAGTTGCAGGCAGAAGGGTTGTCTGTCAATGACTCCTATCGTGATGGTGTGCTGGTGCTCGATATTAAGGATGATCGATAATGAAAAAATGGTTTAATCAGCTGTCAACACGTGAACAATGGATGGTCTCGGGCGCCGCAATTGTTGTTACAATTTTTTTATTTTATGTAGTGTTGTGGTTGCCTATGAATAATGCAGTCAATCGTCTGAGTGGACATGCACAGTACAATGATAGTTTGATTGCCTGGATGCAAAGGGCAAGCGCCACTATTCAATCCGCGCCACAGCCAGTCAAGCGAGAACGATTGTCACTCGAGGCCATTCAGTTAGCACTCCAACATCACGGCATTGATAACAAAGCGGTGAGTTTTACACAAGATAACGCCAAGCAGTTTACACTGACGGTTAAGCGCGCTTCATTTGATAAGCTCATTGCTGCCATTGTAGAGTTACACAATACGTCGCAGTTTAGCATGCAAGCGCTTAATCTTCGACAAGTGGATGATGGTTTGGTATCCGGTGCTATTTCATTAATTGATTAGCCGGTCCGGTAAACACTCTGTTTTCTTGCTGATTTTGTTGTGATAATAGTTGCAGCGCTGTCTTGGCCTTTGGATAATGTTGTTTTGCTGATTTCTCAAACCATTGCTGCGCAAGCAACGTGTTCTGCTGTGTACCTTTGCCATAGAAATACATATAACCGATGGCGTATTGTGCCTCAGGGTTACCTTTCTTAGCAGCGGGCATGAGCGATGAAAAAGCATCATTGTATTGACCTTGTTGAAAAGCAGTTTTGCCATTGACAAATTGGTTGCTTGTGCTGCTAGTTGCACAAGCGGATAAACATAGTGAAGTCACACTCATGGCGATCACAATAGGTAAATAACGCTTCTTCATAACATTCCTCCGTATATTTAATGTTGCAACGATGGGTATTCAAGCTTCATGTCCAGTTGCTCGGTTCGCCCTTGATTATTAAGATAAATTTTGGTGTTAAATACTTTGGTTAGTGTCACGCCGGGTAAAATAGTTTGGCCGATGCCAAACAGTTTAGTGTCCTCACCATTAACCGAAATGGCTGCGCGGGCATCTTGTGCATCACTGTTTGCAAAAACACCCGCTAATATGAGGTTAAGATCGGTTGTTGGCACTGCCATGTCAGCTTGTACTTGACCGAACAAGTGTCGTTGAGGCAGCAGGTCGACAGCGTTGGTTGATGGCATAGATCTATGAGCCATGGGGGCTACATGCACAGCAGGTGGTTTTATATGAAGAAGGTTGGCGATACCAAACCAAACAATCAGAATAAGGAGTAAGCCATTTACGGCCGCGATAGCCCGCTTGCCCTGCTTAGTGTTGGGGTTAAAATCGATAGTCATGCGCCCATTTTAACGAGCGCATGGGGTTAAGTCTACTCTTCACGGGCCTATGTCCACGGGTTGACATGTTGATATTATTCATGGCACCCTGTTCAGTTGATGAACATGAAAACAAAAGCCAATCTTTATCTGATTCTCATTACTGCGTTTTGGGGGCTAACGTTTCCTATTTCGCATCGGGTTATTCAATATATTTCACCCTCGTTATTCGTATTTTTACGCTTTGGTTTGGCGGCAATGTGTTTGTTGCCCATGGTATTTTATTATCGCAGTGATAAGCGCGTTGTGTATGCAGGTATTATACTTGGGTTGTTAAATAGCGGCACGTTTTTGTTTCAGACTATTGGTTTAGAATATATTGATCCTGCGCGTTCAGCATTTATTACGGGCATGAGTGTGTTGTTTGTTCCGTTTTTATTGCCATTTTTTAAATTAGGTTTCCCAAAACCCATTGATATATTGTGCGGTATCATTTGTTTGTTGGGTTTATATATTTTAACGGGTGCTAATATGCATCAGCTCAATATGGGTGATTTTATCACAATGGCGTGCGCGCTTTGTGTTGCCATGACTATCAGCTTTGTGCAGTGGGTGACTCACTACATTAAAAGTTACGGCATTTTGAATTTCTATCAAGTGTTGTTTACTGTGCCTGTTGCAGGCATAGGGGCTTTTCATCATGCCGGTTGGTCGAACGTGTGGCACCCTGTTGTGTTGTTTGGTTTAGTGTTCTGTGTGATTTTTGCAACGGTGATGGCGTTGCATATCCAACTCAAATATCAGCAATATACGACGGCAACAATGGTCGCACTGATTTTCGTTTTAGAGCCAGTTTTTGCTTCTATTTACTCAGTCTTGTTGGGTGATACCGCGCTGCGTTTGTCGCTAGTCATTGGTGGTGCGGTGATCATATTTAGCTTAGCGCTGCCTACGCTTGTATCAAAGCACCTGAGTTAGATGATGGGCTGGCGGATGGCTAGTGTTTGCCAAATATCCGGCTTTTTGCTACATTTCTATTCTCTTGTGCTAAAAGGAATCTCATCGTGAATCAACAAGATAGGCCTCGCTCTGTGTTATTAATGGTGTTGTGGGTTGCTATTGCTTGCCTCGGGCGGGTTGTGCCTCATCCGGCAAATGTAACGCCGTTGACCAGTTTAAGCATCATTGCTGGTCTTCGCTTTTCTCGTCGAGCAGCCGTGTTGATGGTGCTGGCATCCATGCTGGTTTCCGATGTTTTGGTTGCTATGGTGTATGGATACGCTCCTTTTGGTTTATGGATGTGGTTTACTTATTCCGGATTTATTTTGATTGCATTATTGTCGCCTTATCTTTGTCGTGAGTTTAAATTCAAAAGTTTATTGCTAACGGTTTTTCTAAGCGCGCTGGGTTACTGGCTGTGGACAAACTTCGGGACATGGTTGACTGGTACCATGTATCCTAAAACCTTTGCGGGACTAATAACTTGCTATGTTGCAGGCCTACCATTTTTACGTGATGCGCTATTAGGCGATGTAGTGTGGATGTCAATCATTATTGGGTTGCTAAAAATATCGGTGCCCAACTTATTTTTTGATAAAAGGGTAGAGAAGATTCATGAGTAAACAAGATGGTTGGAAAAGCTTTGTCGAGCTTTGTTCTCAAGCAAAATCAAACGAGCAGCTAGATGCTATTTTTAAAACCTTTTTCACGCTCGAAGAACAGGCTCAAATGGCTGATCGTGTAATGCTCGTCAAAGCATTATTAAAAGGTGAAAAAACTCAGCGTGAAATTGCTGCTGATCTAAAGATCAGCATCGCCAAGATCACCCGAGGCTCCAATCAGCTTAAAACCACAGATGCCGCTTTGTTGGAGTATTTGAAAGAGCATATTAATTAAGCTTTGCTCTCAGTAGCCTTTTTAGTTCGCTGCTAAGGTAAAGTGGCAGTGTAACGATATTGTTTTTAATGCCAAATGGGTGTGCGGCAATATGAACCCCTAAGCTTGTGCTGTGACTTTGCATAAAAAGCTTGAGAGATTTTAATTTACCGCTAGCGCCTGCCTTTACTTCTACGGGAATAATTTGATCGTCTACGTCAGTAACATAGTCTACTTCGGCGCTAGATCCACGGACATCACGTTCCCAATAGTATATCTCAGGTGGTTGCAATACAGCTTGGTTTGCTAGCAATTCTTGCCCGACGAAGTGTTCAGCAATGCAGCCATGATGATTTGATAGTAAATTACCATGAGCCAATATCTCCGCATCGATGTTACTTCGTCGTTGTATTAATCCGGTGTCTAAAAAAAGTAATTTGAATTTTTTTGGATTAATGAGTGCATTGAGAGGCAGGTTTGTTGCTTTTGTTGCAAAGGTTTGGTAAAGCAAATTTGCTTCTATAAGTTTTTGCAATGATCGTTTTAATTCCCTTGATTGAATGTCTCGTGATATCTCCGAATATTTTAATTGTTTTGTGACTAATTGTGGTGTTTTGTTGAAGATCAATTGAAGTTGCTCTATGGGCGTGTGTTTTGCATACTTGCCAAAATCTGTTTGGTAAGTGCTAAGAATAACTTGTTGCATATCTTGAGCATTTTTTAAAGACTTATTGTTGAGATAAGCTGAGATTGCTGCCGGCATACCACCTATAATGCAGTATAGGTGGACGAGAGCAATTAATTTTTGATGAATGATATCAGGAATCTCGTCTTCCCAAGAAAAATTTTCTATGAATTCACGTAATTTATGGTGATCTGCTGCAACAAGAAATTCTTTGAAAGAAAAAGGTTTTAAATAATAAAACTGCACGCGCCCAACAGGCATGCGAAAATTTTCTTGATTTAACGTAAAGTCTAGTAGTGAACCTGCCGCGATGACATGGAGTTTTGGCATTTTTTCTTTAAGGTATCGTAATGCCATGATGGCATTCGGACATTCCTGAATTTCGTCAATGAAGAGTAAAGTATCGCCAGGTGTGATGGCTGTGTTCGTTAATAACTCGATGGCAGTAAGAATTTTTTGTGGGTCTAGATTGTCAAAGCAGGGTTTATATTCTGGTGAAAGTTCTAGATTGAGCGTGACATGATTTTCAAAATGTTGTTTACCAAAGTCTTCAACAATGTAGGATTTGCCCACCTGTCGAGCGCCACGAAGCAGTATTGGCAGATGGGGTTCGGTGCCCTTCCATTCAATCAGTGATTTTGTTATGTCGCGTTTCATTGCAGCAGCCACAGGTTGCATTAAAGATTAGGCTATTTTATGCATAATATGCAGAAAAGTCAAGGTAAATTTATGCTTAACATGCAGAAAAATCAAGGACAATATGTAACATATTGATTTTATTAATCAATATGAATAGGCATGTAATGATGGCTGGCAGAATCATGTGAGGTTTGATCCTCAGCGCCAAATTCATCATATGTGTTATCAAGCGCTAAGTAAGCTTGTGTGAATTCCTTTTGATGTTTATGTAAATAATCCTTCACTTCACTCATGCCAAAAAACAAACGCGGTTCATCGTGTGCTTTGACTAATTTGCTTGTGTCGTTGTGGCGAAAAGCAATGGTGAATTGATCTGAGTCTTGTTTAGAAAAGATGATGGCAACAGGTTGTGAATCATCCAAAGTTGTTGTGGGTTTGTCTGTCATGATGAAACTCCTTGTTTATCAGATATTTTAATGAGTATAAGCTTCTAATTGTTTTTTTACCAGTTGTTTTTTCAAATGAGCATACTGCGGTAAACCATGGTGAAAAGGCGTTTGGATTTCACCTTGAATCAAGGGTTCTAAATAATCACGGCATTGTTGTGTGATCTGCATGCGGTCTTCGTCAATAAATTTAGCAGGTAATTTTTTTTCGACACTGGCAATTTGATCAAGATTAGCCTCGCCAATTGACCATTGGTAGGGCGATTGTTGTGTGCGTTGAATGACGGGCATAACTGCATGTTTACCCGCAATAGCAAATTCAACAGCCGCTTTGCCTACCGCATAAGCTTGCTCATGATCGATTTTAGAGACAAGGTGGCTAGCCGCTCGCTGCATGTAATCTGCTGTTGCCCAATGATATTTGTATTGCCATTTTTGATAAATCATATGAGCTAACACGCTTGCCACACCACCTAATTGAGTGTGACCAAATTGATCTTGATATCCGTGATCCGTTAAAAATTTATTTTGTGCATTGCGCACACCTTCTGATGCAACAATGACACAATAACCATGATGATCAACATGCTTTTTGACTAATGCTAAAAATTTTTCTTGATCAAATGTAATTTCAGGAAATAAAATAATATGCGGTTCAGCAAGACCGCTTGCAGCGGCCAGCCAACCGCTGTGACGTCCCATGACTTCGTAAACAAATACTTTGGTTGAACTAGCGCACATTGATTGTAAATCAAGTTGACATTCTCGCACGGTTGTCGCAACAAATTTCGCTGCAGAGGCAAAGCCCGGGCAATTGTCTGTAACAGCGACATCATTATCAATCGTTTTGGGGATCGCGATACATTGCAGTGGGTAATTAAATTTTTCACAAGCCTGAGAAATTTTATAAATGGTTTCAGCCGAATCATTGCCACCGTTATAAAAAAAATAACGAATATCATGCGCTTTGAATACGTTAAATAGTCGCTCGAACAGCGCGGGTTGTTCATCAACATTTTTGAGTTTGATTCGGCACGAGCCAAATGCGCAGCCTGGGGTGTGCTTTAACAAATCAATTTGTTCATCGGTTTCAGCGCTCGCATCATACAGCTCTTCTTGTAATGCGCCCATAATGCCATTTTTACCGATATATAAGCGGTTAATTTGTGAGGCGTGTTGTTTCGCTGTTTGAATGACAGCGGCCGCACTCGTATTGATGACGGCGGTAGAGCCGCCAGATTGAGCGTAAAATGCGTTTTTTTGTGACATGGTTGTTTCCTTGTATTGCTCCTTAATATAACATTCAAAGAGAAATTGAAAAAGAGGATGTCATGAAAATTTATATTCTCGGCATTTGCGGCACATTTATGGCAGGGATTGCTCAGCTTGCCCGACAACTTGGCCATGATGTCAGTGGTTGTGATGAAAATGTGTATCCGCCAATGAGTGACTTGCTGCGAGAGCAGGGTATTACTTTGCACACGGGCTATTTGCCCGAGCACATTCAGTCAAACCAACCCGATATTATTATTGTAGGCAATGTGATAGCGCGTGGAAATCCTGCAATGGAGTTTGTTTTGAATGAAGGTCTGCGGTATATATCAGGCCCTCAATGGTTGTCGGAATATGTGTTGCAAGATCGTTGGGTGCTGGCAGTTGCTGGCACACATGGTAAAACAACGACGGCGAGTATGTTGGCATGGATGTTGGAGTATGCGCATCAAACGAAACATTTGCCTGCTAAGCCTGGTTTTTTAATCGGCGGCGTACCACAAAATTTTAATACCTCTGCGCGCTTGGGTGAGCTGCCTTTTTTTGTGATTGAAGCAGATGAGTATGATACAGCTTTCTTTGATAAACGTTCCAAGTTTGTTCATTATCATCCTAAGACATGCATATTAAACAATCTTGAATTTGATCATGCTGATATTTTTGATGATCTCAATGCCATAAAAAAACAGTTTCATCATTTAGTAAGAACTATTCCCTCTGCTGGTTTGCTAATTAGTAATGCCAAAGAGAACAGGCTTGATGAGGTTTTGTCGATGGGCTGTTGGACGCCCGTTGAAAAGTTTGGTGAAAAAAACGCATGGCATGCAAAAAAACTAGCTCAAGATGCCAGTCATTTTGAAGTTTATTATGCAGATAAACGAATGGCAGAAGTTAAGTGGTCGTTAATCGGTGAGCATAATATGAAAAATGCGCTTGCAGCAATTGCAGCGGCAAAGCATGCAGGGGTTGATGTTGCAGTATCTGCAAAAGCGCTTGAATCGTTTAGTAATGTGAGGCGTCGTTTAGAAATTTTTGGCGCTAAAAATGGCGTGATTGTTTACGACGACTTTGCACATCACCCTACAGCTATCAAAACAACCATTGCTGGTCTGCGAGCAAAAGTTGGCGAACAGCCTATTATTGCAGTGCTAGAGCCAGGCTCTTATACCATGCGAGGTGGCGTGCATGGTGATGCGGTTTATGCAGCGCTTCAAGGTGCAGACGAGTGCATCGTTCGCGAAAAAGATCAATCTGTCGATGAAATTATTGAACACATAAAAAAAATAGTGCGCCCCAATACCCATGTGTTGGTGATGAGCAACAAAGGGTTTGATGATATTCACGAAAAACTGTTGGCTGCCCTATAGTTATTTTAATGTTTTCATGTCAATCACAAAGCGATACTTCACATCGCTTTTGAGCATTCTTTCATAAGCATTGTTGATGTCCGCCATGTTGATCATTTCAACATCCGATGTAATGTTGTGTTCACCACAAAAATCAAGCATTTCTTGCGTTTCAGCAATGCCACCAATCAACGAGCCGGCTAAAACTTTTCGCTTGGCCACTAAAGGTATGCAGTCGAGCGAGCTTTCAATAGAGCCTATTACACCCACCATCACCATGGTGGCATCACGTTTGAGTAAATATAAATAAGGATTAACGTCATGAGTGACTGGGATGGTATTCAGCAGAAAATCAAAATGGTTTGCATGTTTGGTCATCTGCGCTTCATCACTTGATAGTAGCACTTCATCTGCGCCAAGCATGCGGGCGTCTTCGCCTTTTGATGGTGAGCGAGTAATCATTGTGACGTGCGCGCCCATTGCGCTCGCCATTTTAATGCCCATGTGTCCGAGTCCGCCTAAGCCGATCACGCCTACGCGATCACCTTTTTTAATTTTCCAATGACGCAATGGTGAGTAAGTGGTGATGCCTGCGCAGAGTAGCGGTGCTACACTTTTTCTGTCTAGGTGTTCAGGTATCTGCAGTACAAAATCTTTGTCGACTACAATTTGTTTTGAATAGCCACCATAAGTAATATCGCCGTGTTTGGGATCTTTGCTGTTATAGGTAAATATTGTGTTATCACAATATTGCTCTAGTTTTTCTTTGCAGCTCGAGCACGTTCTGCATGAGTCAACCATACAGCCTACACCAACCACATCGCCGACTTTAAAGGTTGATACGTTGCTACCGACATCGCTGACGCGCCCAACAATTTCATGTCCGGGTACAACAGGGTATTGTGATCCATGCCAGTCGTTGCGAGCAGTGTGTATGTCAGAGTGACAAACGCCACAGTAATCGATATCAATTTTTACATCATTTTCAGTCACTTCACGTCGACTGATTGTGAATGGTTTTAGCTCATCGGTGGCTGAATGCGTGGCATAAGCAGATACTTGTGTCATATAGCTCTCCAATGTTTGTCATAAACTAGTAGTAGGGTTGCATTGTAAATAGAAGTATTTTTTTCGCAAGCCTTACTTTCCCTTAGGTTTGGGTGTAGAATGCGGGGAAAAGGGTTATAAAAAAAGCAAATTTTATTAATCAATGGAGGGCCATGTTATGCCCAACCCCCTTTTAGCAAGCCTTTCTTCTAGTTTAGATGCACTTGCCGGAGAGTTGCCTCGCTCTAAGGCCGACAATGTGTGTGGGTACCTGAGGAAGGAGCTAGGCGATGAGTTGATCAAAATTAGCACTGTGTTTAACAGCTGGATTGTTGATGAAAGTTCAGGAGGCGGCGCGACGCTGAAGGGATCTGAAAGAGAAAAACTGATCAAGCTCGAGAAAAACCTATTTGACAATTTGCCTTATCGCGACAATCGTAATATTTATGGTCACCTAACACTTAAGGCGTCAAGATTGTTTTTTTGTTTCAAAAAGGTGATTGATAACTTTTTTCAAGCCTTCAATGAAACCGAGCAGCCAAGTGGTGCAAGCGCTGATGATCAACCCGAGTTATCCAAGTTTGGTAGTTTGCTCACATACGGTTATTTTAAACCACCCAAAACAGCTCACGATGTAGCAGCATTAATTTTTGATATTATTGCTCATATTGCTGAGCGTCAGGAGCCTGAAGGACAACAGATCGCCTTGCTAAAAAGCTTGCAATATGACAGGGAGGTTTTTTTATGTTTTGATCATAGAGGCCTTTTACCACTCAGTGCTGCAGTCGTTTCAAGGCAGGAGTCGGTTGCAAATTTTTTGTTGAAAAACGCTCAAGCTGCGGGCATCAATATTGTTGATATGCTCAACGAAGATAAAACAACTGCGCTGTATCAAGCTGTGAGGTTTGGGTTTTTGGAAATAGTAAGCATGTTAGTTGATAATTTTTCTGCAAAGGCAGACATACCTGGGTCATTACCGTTAGAACAAGCGTTGAATGATGCCCCAGATGAGTCTGTCCAGCGGATTATTGCATATTTTAAGACTAAAGGTATTGTACTTCAGCCACCAGAGTCGGAAGCGCTCGATTCCATTTGCAATGGAATATCATCATTGTCCTTTTAAATTAATGTGAGGCACTTAATGTATAGGCCCCATCGAGGCGAGTTTTTGAGCTTAAAAGGTAATGCGCATTGCGTGCCCCTTGGTGATAAGGTGGCATTCAAGCTATGTCGACCTGAAGCTAGACCTGGAAATTATACAAAGCATGAAAAGGAAGCGCTTGAAATAGTGTTGTCTGAACAGCTTAGAAAGCGAAAGCTTAAAAAACAAGAAGAAATAAGATATAGCAATTTCTTACTATTGGCGCATTGGGTTTACAATAAAAATCCTGAATTGGAAAAAATATGCAAGGACAATTTTGAGACATGTTGTTATATGATTTGTTATTTAAATTTCTTGCTCTATTGTTACAAAGACGATAGTAAACAATTGCTCAAATTATTTGAAAAAGATTTTAATAGGTTTCCTACCGACAATAGATATCGTTTGTTGTTGAGTGTGTTGGATGATGGAAGATTAAAATTTTTTTTATTGGATCTGTTGAAAGATGGCTGTCAACCTACATATGACGACCATGGTTTTTTTAGCAAAGAATCGCTGCATGAAATCCTTGATAGATTATTTGAGTTTAGTTTCGATAATGATTTATGGGAATATTTGTCTTTTTCAGAGCTCTCAAGAAAAGATGAAGGAGTGTTTAAATATTTTTCTCCCCAGGTTAGGGCCTATATAAATTTTTTTCTTTCATCAAAACATGGGGTTATCGAGGGAAATGAATATATGTTCTATCGAATATACAATTTGGGGGTCGATTTCGAAAAAATTGTAGTAGAGCTCAAAAAGAAGGGTTTTCATTATCGTCGAATTTTTCATAGTTCATCAATTTTCTATGGATCAGAGAGAATCATTGACGTTTTTTGGGGGAAAGATAGGTTTGAAAAAGTTGATTCAATAAACGGTGTGGATGTATATGAAAAACATCGCTTGTCGGGCGATGAACCATGGCAGAGTCGTGAGGGATTAGCTAAAGAAGACTGTCAATACGTGGTTGACAAGCGTGGAAATTTTGTTAAGCGATATTGTTATCGCTTCATAAGGCCGAGTCAACGTATGCTTCTAGCGCAAAATGGAAGGCAAAATTTACAAGCCGTGTATCCCCGCGATGCTGATGTGGCATTCGAGGCGCTGGAGGGTAATGAAGACAAACATAGTTATTTAGTTTTGCATGGTGGCCTTGATGAAGCTATTGTTCAAAGGGCTTGCAAAGAAGAGCTCGGTGAATTTGGTTTAAATCGATTGGGCACGACGCGCTTTCGTTTTTTCGCTGCTTCTCATGCGGCGCATAAATATGATGTGAGGGGAAACGATCAAATATTGTTTCTCAGGGAGGGGGGTAGATTTTATGATATTGATGGTGCAAAAGGGAAAACACACTGGCAAGGCGGTGGTTTGATTAAAATTGATTTGGCCCAAGTTGATCGAGAAGACATACGTTGCCAGTATAAATGCTCCGCCAGAATGAATATGGATAAGGTTAAAGCCACGGCTTCGGGAATGGTAAAAAAAATTGGACCCAAAAGAGATAAAATCCCCTCTGAAAAAACATGGTGTCCAACACTTGCAAAAGAATTAAATGAAGCTAGTAAGAGTGCTGTGAGGAATCGTGAGACCCATTTCTCAAAAATACCAATGAGGGCTGTTGTAGGATGGAAGCCTTATCCTCAGTTTCCAGTTTGGTTTCGTGTGGACGATATGACAATGCCAATGCTTTGTAATGAGCGTGGGTATTATTTTAGATCTTATGATTATTTCTTCGATCCAACTGGGGTTGTAGATGAGGGAATATTTAAAAATTCTCCAGATAGCCCAGCTTATAAAACTTTTTTTGATCATCAAGCTACCTATAAAGAGGGAAAAAAAGTTTTTACTCATGATGGTAAAATTGTAAAAAAGACTGGTTTGGACAACGATGAAGAGGGTTATGAGTTTTTTGTTTCTGTAGTGGATCGCCTCATAAGCGATGCAGATATTGACGGTGAAGATTCGGGTAAAGTAGGATCATTAAAAAACGATCTTGTTCAGGCTGTTCGGATTAATACCAACTATATTTGTAAGTACATTTCTAGCTATTATAAGGCTGATCAAGTTGATAAAGAGCAAATGGACGCGCTTGCAAAACAAATCTGTGAAAAGGTGATCCCTGAAAAATTTTATCGAATAAGTTTAAAAAAATTAGTGCAGAGTACGTGTGCGGTCATTAATATCATTGTTGCTGATTGGGTGAGGTGTGTGGAATTGGGTATTCAGCCACTCGCATCTAACGTTGTTTACTCGGCCAATGTGCCCATGGCTTTTTTCATGTCACCAGAAAAAACAGTTCCTCCTGTAGTTCTATCCCGGATCCAGTCTCATCATTGACAGAATGTGTGGCATAGGCAGATACTTGTGTCATGGATGACTCCTTTGTTAAATGTTTCGCTTAGGTTAAGTATTACTACTTAAGCGTTTATTCTTATTGACTGCATTTTGCTGTGATATAGAATTCACACTATACAATAAAACATGTGCCGTTCAAGCGAAGATGTTATTGTGCTGTTTTTTTGTTGGCCAAATTAATTAAGAATAAGAGTGATGTGGCGATGATAGCGGATAAGTCTCGGATAATAGGCATTATTTCAGAGAAAAATCACAAGTCTGAAGTGATTGCTTGTAATTATGTTTTCGCTGAATATGCAGGTTTAAAATCTGTTGAAACAATCATTGGGCTGACAGACTGCGACTTACCCTGGAACAACAATGCGGATCTTTACTTGCAGCATGAACAAGACGCGTTAACTGATAATAATTATACAACATTTGCTCCGTTGCGTGATTATAAGGGAAATGATTTGTTGTTTATGCATACTAAGCTTGCAAAGAAAGACGCTCAGGGCGGTATCATCGGGGTGAGTTGTCGTGCTGTAGAAATCATTGACCCAAAATTACAAACGCTGATTCAATTAATTCGCCAGCCAAGCGATAACAAACAGTCAATTTGTTTTGCAGGAAAATTGTTGCCCGATCAATTAACACCTAAACAAGCCGAAATATTGTTTTATTTGTCGCAAGGTAAAAAAGCAAAACTAATCGCTCACCTCACGAATAGATCGGTGAGAACTATTGAGCATCATATTGAAAACCTAAAAATAAAGTTGAACTGCCGCTCATTACAAGACTTGATGATCTATGCCGTTGAAAATAAATTTTATCAACACTTACCGCATGATCAAATCAGTCACATTATCAATGCGCTGAGGGAGTAGTGCTTGCTCATCCCACCAGGCCTTGTGAATGGACCATAAATCAATAAGTTACGATAACGCCATAAAAAAATTTACTCAACAAGTTCTAAAAACTCAAAAATTAACTTATTTTTTGTATTTAAGTATAGTATACTATACCTATATAGTTTAATTAAGGTGAAAAATGAAAGTATCAATGACTGAGCTAACCGCGGTGTTAGTTCAATTCAACCCCTGGTGGCGGGGGGAGTCCATTCCAGATCTGCCCCCGTGGCGTCGAGCAGCATTCAATGAGTTGGCATCTTGGGTGAAGGAGCCACCTGCAGCGAGAGCAGTTTTGCTCTCAGGCGCGCGACAAGTTGGTAAAACAACCTTGCTAAGGCAAATGATCAACGACTTGATTGGGGAGGGTGTGCCGCCAAGTAACATTATTTACATCACATTTGACCACCCGCTAATTAAGTTGGCCGGTATTGACGCCGTATTAAACGTCTGGCGTGAAAAGGAAATTATCTCAAATGGCGTGGAGTATTTATTTGTAGATGAAGCTCAATTTGTGCCGGATTGGGGAACATGGATAAAGCACCAAGTTGATTTCTTTGCTAAGCGTCGAATTATCTTTACAGGGTCAGCATTGCCACTCATTCAGGCAGAGCCTGAGTCTAATGTTGGGCGCACACACACCATACGTTTGGCAACTTTATCATTTTATGAATTTTTACAATTAAGAGTACAAGAGGAGGAGTATGAGTATGCCGCAAGAAGATATGCGCATCTTTCAGAGAAAATGGGGCACCCTTTTCCATTCTTACATGGCATATATGATCAGTATCATACGAACGATATCTTTCGTCGGTTGCCTGAGTTACCAACGATGCACTCACTAGAAGAATTGTTTAGCTGGTCAACCGGCGAATTTTCTAGGGTTAGCAGGGCAGCGGGACGGTATGTTTCATATTTTAATGATTATCTTGCAAGGGGTGGATTCCCGCAAACTACAAAAATTTCTAGTATTACCCAGGTACAAGCTTTGTTGCGAGAAGATATTGTTGATAAAGTGCTGAAGCGCGATATGACCGCATTGTTTGGCGTACGTCGCATTCGAGAGCTTGAACAAACATTTTTATATTTATGTATGCATGGCGGTGGCCAATTAAATATGGAAACACTTAGCGGAAATCTTGGTGTTAATAAAACAACAGCGAAAGGATTTATTGAATTGTTGGAATCTACCCATTTAATTTATCGTCTATCGAGATTCGGTTATGGCAAAGAAGTGTTGCGGGGAAGAGATAAGATTTATCTGGCTGACGCAGCAATTTCTCCAGCTGTTTTTTTGAAAGGTAAAACATTTTTAGATAATCCTGATGCGTTTGGTTTGGCTGTTGAAACGACGGCGTTCAAGCATCTCTACGCACACTATCCTAATACTGCTCGGTTTACCTATTGGTTAGGTAAAAATAGGAAAGAAGTTGATATTATCGCCGAACAAGCTGGAAAGTATGTACCGTTTGAGATAAAGCAGCGCACTGAGGCGGATATTAAAGACTGCCAGGGATTGTTAGAATTTTGCCAAGAGAAAAACGTTGAGCGAGCATACATTGTTACCAAATCGATTTCTCAGTTTGGTCTAGTTGAGCAGAACATTGCTCCCAGTACTAGCATCATGAAAATTCCAGCGCCGTTATTTTGTTATTGGTTGGGTGCGTTGGAGTTGGGGGGTAAGGCGCCTTAGTTTTTATAAAAATTTATACAAGGATGTAAGATATGTTGATAAAAAATCAAACTGAATTGCTAAGCTGGCTAGATGAGAATAAGTATGAAGATATAAATACTATCTACAGGGGACAAGCCGATCCACTCTGGCCGCTCCGACCAAAAGCATATAGACAAGACAGCATAGTTATGATGTGGCAGCTTTTCCCTCTTACGCGAAAAGAAGCTTGGGAAAAGTGGGTTTTTGACAAAAACACTCTGAAAAAAATTGAATATTTCATAGGATCTAAACGGGTTCATTTAACTAGGAAGAATTTCAATGAGTGTGTTGTTTTTCACAAAAGACATCCGATACCGCTTCATCGTTTTATTGATTTTTATTTGTTTATTATGTTTTACAACCATTCTTTGCATCTATTTCAAAATTCAGCAAAAGGGTTTTATTCTCAAGACTACATTAAAAATAATCATTCACATCCTGACGGGTTTTGGTGTGAGAAAGAAACTTTTGACTATCTTTCTCAAGAATTATTGCATGTTGTTGACCGCATTCATCCTATGACTCATGAGGTTGTGATCGATACGTATGTTCATGAGGAGATAACTGGGGCTGATGAAACTTTTCCGCAGCATTATAATATTGATGTGAATCAATTAGCTGTCGGTACATCGTTGCTGGATTGGTCTTATAATCCGTTGGTTGCCCTGTATTTTGCCACCAATCATTTGTACGAAAAACGATCGAGCGGTGGGTTAATTCTATGTGAAAATAAAAATATCACTTCATCTGTCGCAATTTTTAAGTATAAGCAACTAGATGACTCTGAAAAAGCATTAGTAAAACTGAAGGCCCCAGATAGTTTGGTAGAAAATGAACGAGCAGAATCGCAAAAAAGTGTATTTACATTGATGCCTCAGTCAAAATCCTTTTATCTAAAGAATGAACGAAGAAACAAGCTCAGAAGATGTTGTAAAAGTGATCTCAATCGAAAAAATCAAATCAAGAGGAGATGTGTACAAATGAGTCTACAAGTGATTAATTCAATTTTAGGGCAGCCTGAATATGTTTTATTGCCTGTTGGTATTTACCATGAGTTGCGTGAGCTAATAGAAAATAAACTCAAGAAAGAGCTTGAAAGTGAATATGTGCCTTTTGTGTTAGAAGACTACATTAGCAATCCCGTTGCTTTGGCGCGTATCAAAGCATCGGTCACGCAAGAAGAGTTGGCTGACTTTATGGGTGTCACACAAGCGTACATCAGTAAAATCGAGCGTCAAAAAAAAATTACAGGCAAAGCTTTAGAAAAGGTACACATAGCCCTCACTAAGATGCATAAACAGAAAAAATAAAATGAGCAAGATAACGGTGAATATGATTGGATCGATCGGGTTGCGTAGCTAGTGCGGTCTAAAATGGTGGCCTGACCTGGAATCGAACCAGGGACACAAGGATTTTCAGTCCTTTGCTCTACCAACTGAGCTATCAGGCCAAAGTTTCGTAGTGCCATCTGTGGCACTTAGTTGTCGCCCTTATAAATGCAATTAGTACATATATTTTATTTATTTTTTCAGATAATAATTTAATAACCATATAATAAAAGGAGTGGCGATTGTGAGTATTGTTTGTAAGGTGGGAAAAATATCTAGTAATTTTTGCTTATAAGGCTTTCTATCCTTCTTTTTTGTTATTAAGAGAAAATTGGGGTTGTGCTCTTTATTAAGATGTGAAAGCAAAGAAATTAATGCGAGTATTGGAAAAGCAAATAAGGCTCTTTTCATAAGGGTGGAAAACCCTGGAAGTAAGACAATCATTGTAACGAAAAGTATTCCATATGTGAGTGGCCCGTATTTTTTATACAAAGTTGCCCACTGTTTTTTGTGCTTATTAAAAAGTGTTTCAAATTTTTCCACTTCTTCGTTGACTTTTTTTGCATCTAGACCTGTGACCGCTATTGTATTTTTGGATGGGGAAAGCAATATCCTGATAGATCTCTGCTGCTGTTTATCTTGAGCGAAAACACAGACTACTTTTAGTTGGTGAGTTCTTTGTTCGTTGTTAAAAAATTCTTCTGAGTCAATGGAGGTTGATGTTTCCTCCTGCTGCAAGCTTATCATTATTTGACTATTTTTATATTCTTTTTTTATTTCATTTGTTATTTTCTCTAAATCAGTAAGATAAAGCTTGATTGCTCCAAGCTCAATGATTCGGTAGTGTGGTGATGGCGAGATGACTTCTGGAACATTCATTTTTTCCGTAATAGTGCAAGGGTAAAGAGTGAACGTGCCCGCGGTATTTAGGGATGTATGCCATGTTCCCTGTAAGACGCCTTCCGGCGTGAGCTTACCTTCTGCCCTCAAACTGCCGATGTTAAATTCCGGCGCCAGATTTTTCAGACTTGGGTCAATGGTTCCTTCCAGCACGACTTTATCTGAGTATGTTCCACTTACGAAATATCTTAGTGCTGCGGGTGCTCCTGTTTCATTAATATAAAGGTCGCCAGCTATTTGATTTTCATGCTGGGTAGTCAGTTCTAAAAAAATATTTCCAATATTGGTTCCATAAATTTGGCCAGTCCAAAGTTTTACTATTTTTTTAATTCTTTGTTCCGTGGCTATTTGATCTGACAAATGGTTTCTCCTGTTAAGTCAAAGTGGTTGGTGTGACCGCCTACGTTTTTAACGCATTTAGGTCTGCAGTAAAGGGCGGTTCAATGCTCGTCAGTTTCAATGGTGGCCTGACCTGGAATCGAACCAGGGACACAAGGATTTTCAGTCCTTTGCTCTACCAACTGAGCTA